>SYEN01000081.1 GCA_005800795.1 Burkholderiales bacterium
ACCAATGGCGGCGGCCCTGGCGTGATGGCAGCCGATGCGCTGTCGATGCGTGGCGGCAAACTGGCGGCACTGTCGCAAACCACCGTCGACCGGCTAAATGCTGCGTTGCCCGCCACCTGGCCGCATGCGAATCCGGTGGATATCATCGGCGACGCGCCCGCCGCGCGTTACGTGGCCGCGCTGCAAGCCTTGCTCGAGGACTCCGGCAACGACGCTGTGCTGTACATGCACGTGCCCACCGCCATCTTGCCCGCTGCGGACATCGCGCGCGCCTGCGCGCCGCTTGCGGGCGGCAAACGCGTGCTGGCGTGCTGGCTGGGTGCGGGCGCGGTCGCCGAGGCACGGCAGATTTTTGAGAGTGCAGGAATCCCTTGCTACGACACCCCCGAACAGGCGGTGCAAGCCTTTCTGCAACTCGCCGCGTATCGCCGCAATCAGGAGCTCCTGATGCAAACACCACCAGCGGCACCCGCACATCTGGCCGCTGGCGCCCCCACGGCGCGCCTTCTTGTGGACGAAGCACTGCGCGCAAGCCGCGAGTGGCTCACCGAAGCCGAAGCGCGTGGCGTGTTAAGCGCCTACGGCATACCCGTAGTGCGCACCGCGACGGCTGCCGATGCAGAAGACGCTGTCCGCGTGGCCAGCGGGATCGGATTTCCGGTGGCACTCAAAATTCTGTCGCCTCAGATCACACATAAATCCGATGTTGGCGGCGTAACACTCAATCTCGCCAGTGCCGAGGCCGTGCGCGAGGCCGCAAACGCCATGGCGCAACGCGTGCGCGAATTCGCACCGAACGCGCAACTTGCCGGCTACACCGTGCAACAAATGGCCGTGAAGCCCAAGGCGCACGAAGTCATCGTCGGTGCGGCGGTGGATGCGGTTTTCGGCCCGGTGATTCTGTTCGGCCAGGGAGGCGTGGCAGTCGAAGTGGTTGCCGACCGCGCCGTGGCGTTGCCGCCACTGAACACACTGCTCGCCAGCGAACTCATTTCGCGAACACGCGTGGCGCGGCTGCTTGACGGCTACCGCGACCGTCCGCCAGCCGACCATGGCGCACTGCAACGCACGCTGGTTCAGGTCTCGCAAATGATGGTCGATCTGCCCGCGATCACGGAAATCGACATCAACCCGTTGCTCGCGGATCAAAGCGGCGTGATCGTGCTTGATGCGCGCATCCGCGTCGCTTCAAATGCGCAGGACGGCACCCCGCGTCTGGCAATCCGCCCTTACCCGAACGAACTGGAGGAACGCGTCACGCTGCTCGGCCGCGAAATTCTGCTGCGCCCGATACGCCCTGAAGACGAGCCTCAGCACGCGCGCTTCCTGCAGCAAGTCGATGCAAATGATCTGCGCCTGCGCTTCTTTTACGCAGTGCGCGTCTTGCCGCACCCGCAGCTCGCGCGCTTCACGCAAATCGATTACGACCGCGAAATGGCTTTCGTCGCCAGCTTGAACGACGGAGAGCCCAATGCCGAAACCTGGGGAGTCGCGCGCGCCATGACCGATCCTGACAATCGCCACGCCGAATTCGCGATCCTCGTGCGTTCCGATCTCAAAGGCCAGGGACTCGGTTCGTTGCTGATGAGAAAAATCATCGCCTATAGTCGTGCGCGCGGTACTGGCACCCTCACGGGTGCCGTGCTGCACGGCAATGAACGCATGCTGGCGCTGGCGCGCGATCTGGGCTTCACGGTTACGCAGGGCAATGACGCGGGCATTGCGCAACTAACGCTAACACTCACGCCGGGCGGGTCGCCGCCATGACTGTTGGCGGCCTCACCAGCGCCGAGGCCGCCTCCCGCCTGCGGGCCGACGGCCCCAACACGCTCCCCGCCGCGCAGCGCCGCGGCTTCACTGGCATTGCACTGGACGTTGCACGCGAGCCGATGTTCCTGATGCGGACCGGTGGCGCAGCAATTTACCTGCTGCTGGGTGATGTGCGCGAGGCGCTGGTGCTGGCAGCCTCGGTGCTGGTGGTAATGGGCATCACGGTAACGCAGGAGCGAAAAACCGAACGTGCGCTGGAAGCCTTGCGCGATCTTTCGAGCCCGCGCGCCCACGTCATCCGCGACGGTGTGCCGCAACGGATCGCCGGCGCGGACGTGGTACGCGGCGACCTGCTGCTTCTTGCCGAAGGCGACCGCGTGCCCGCCGATGCGCTGTTGCTGGAAGCGCGCGATCTGCACGTGGATGAATCGGTGCTGACGGGAGAAATAGACGCTGCCCCGAAAGCCGTTTTTCACCAAAAGCGGCAGATAGCCACTGTGATCGATATGCGCATGGGTAAGCACCACCGCGCTCAATTGCGCGGGCGCAAGCGGCGGGCGATCCCAATTGCGCAGTCGAAATTGTTTCAGGCCCTGAAACAGGCCGCAGTCAATCAGAACATTCGCCGTCCCCGCTGACAGCAGATACTTGGAACCGGTAACGGAGCCGGTCGCACCAAGGAAGGTGAGTTGTGGCGTCATTTCGTGATGTTTGAACCCTGAGACCATGAGTCCCTTGGGCGCCAGATTGCGCCAGTGGCGGGAGTTCGCCTTGATGCAAATCAATCCCCGGGCTTGGAATTTCAAGCCATTTCTCGGACACGGCAATTGTGAGTCACAAACAATTGCGGTATCGTGATTCACATTTAACCACGGTGTCTGCAATGCACGATGAGCAACTGTACGGACGACTGGTGGCGGCAGCCAAGGATGCCATTATCAGTATCGACGAACAGCAGAACATCGTGCTGTTCAACCCGGCAGCGGAGACGGTGTTTCGTTGTACGGCAAGCGATGTCATCGGCAAGCCACTGGATCGCTTCGTGCCCGCCGCCCTTCGCGAGGCCCATCGTCGGCACATCGAAAACTACGGTGCACATGGCGACGCCACGCACGCGATGGGAGGGGCGCGTCTGCTCTCCGGCGTGCGCGCCGATGGTGAGGTGTTCCCTATCGAGGCCTCGATTTGCCGTGTGGACAGCCCCACCGGAAAGCTGTTCACAGTGATTCTGCGCGATATCACTGTGCGCGAACAGCTGGCGCGCGAGTTGCAGGCTTCGTTGCAGCAGCAAAAGCAGGCCGAGGCCGCGCTGCGTGAATCGCGCGACAGCCTGCGCGAACTGTCCTCGGCGTTGCAAGCCATACGCGAGGCGGAAAAGACCCGCATTGCGCGAGAATTGCATGATGAACTGGGGCAGATGCTGACCGCACTAAAACTCAACGCCTCGGCCATTGCCGATGATCTGCAACCGAATCAAAGCGAACTCGCGCGGCGCACGCAGGACATGAAACTGTTGATCGACACCACCGTGCGTTCGGTCAGGCGTATTGCCGCCGATCTGCGGCCGGTGATGCTGGACAATCTGGGTCTCGCACCGACATTGGAATGGCTGACACAGGATTTCGAAAAGCGCTCGGGCATCTCCGTGGAATTGACCATGCCGGATGAAGACCTCGGCGCGAGCGGTGATGCCGCCACCGCCGTATTTCGCATCGTGCTGGAAGCGCTCACAAACGTGGCGCGCCACGCAAAAGCAAGCCGCGTGCAGGTAGCGATTCTGCGTAAGGCAGGTAACGTGAGTGTGAGCGTAGCCGACAACGGAAAAGGCTTTAACGAAGACAGCGCACGCACGCGTTCGTTCGGCGTGCTGGGCATGCGCGAGCGTGCGTATGTGCTGGGCGGAGCGTTCGCGATTGACAGCGCTCCGGGCAAGGGCACGCGCGTGACGGCTACGATACCTGCGTTTGGCACCGTGGCGCCCTAGTACCCTAGTGCCATGAAAAAACAATGATGAAGAAACCACAATCATGATCCGCATACTGGTGGCAGACGATCACACCATCGTACGCGAGGGCCTGAAACAGATCCTCGCCAAACAGACTGACATGGTGGTCGCAGGCGAGGCCGCCAACGGCAACGACGTATTGCAAATGGTGCGCCGAGAGAACTGGGACGTGCTGGTCACCGACATGTCGATGCCAGGACGCAACGGCGTGGAATTGATCCGTCTGGCAAAGGAAGCACGGCCTGCGTTGCCGGTTCTGGTGTTGAGCATGTACGATGAATCGCAATACGCCGTGCGCGCCATGCGCGCGGGGGCGGCAGGCTACATCAACAAGGAAAGCGCCAGCGAACAACTGGTCAACGCCATTCGCACCGTCGCCGCTGGCGGGGTGCATGTATCCGCTGCCGTGGGTGCGGCACTACTGCAAACCGTGCACGGCAAACCGGCCACCGGCAAGTTGCCGCACGAGCAGCTCTCAAACCGCGAATTGCAGGTGCTGCAAATGATTGCAGCGGGCGGCACCGTGACGGAAATCGCGGGCAAGCTTCCTCTTAGTCCCAAAACCATTAGCACCCACAAGGCACGCCTGCTCGAGAAAATGCAAATGAGCAATCAGGCCGAACTGATTCGCTATGCGATTGAACAGCGCTTGGTGGCAGGGAACTAGCGACCTGAAACAAAACGTGTTCTCTCCTTTCGACCCTGCTTAGGTCAAACAATGGATTCGCTGCGCGCAGTGCACCCTGCGCACGGTAGAAAACTCCGGGAAAAAGTTAAAAAGTGGTCGTTCGTACTGGACGTAAGCCGTTGTTGACCGTAGTCGCAATAAAAACAGCAGGCCTGACAAGTCATTTGGTTCGGCACGCTAAAACGTTATACAAGTTCCGGTCAATCACACAGGTAATCTACAGGAGAACACCATGGGACAACTGACAGGCAAAGTAGCGCTGGTTGCCGGCGCAGGACGGAATAACGGCAAAGCCATTTCGATGGCGTTTGCGCGCGAAGGTGCCGATCTGATCCTCGTTGCGCGGGAGAAAAAGGACGCGCTGACTGAAGTAGTTAAGGAATGCGAAAGCCTCGGCGCAAAAGTGCTGCCGATCATGGCCGACGTCAGCGATCACCCGCAAGTTGAGCGGCTGGTGCAACAGGGGATCGACCGTTTTGGCCAGATCGACGTGTTGATGAGTTGCGCTGGCCACCGTGCGCATCAGGATTTCTGGCAGATCAGCTACGAGGAATGGGACAAGACCTTGGCGGTCAATCTCAACGCCCTGTTTTATCTCGCCAAGGCCGTGGCGCCCTCGATGATGAAGCGCAAGTCGGGCAGCATCATCGCGCTTGGCGGTCAGGCCTCGGTCACCGCGCAGCCGCAGCGCGCGCACGTGATCGCATCCAAGCACGCGCTGTTTGGGCTTATCAAGGCTCTCGCACTCGAACTTGGCCCCTACAATGTGCGCGCCAATCTCATTGCGCTGATGACCATCGAAAACGTGCGCGCGAACCCGGAATGGTACGGCGCACACACCGGACCCACCGAGGCCGAGCTGGCAGCAATTCCGCTAAAGCGTGCTGGCAAACCGCAGGAAGTCGCCAACGTGGCAGTTTTTCTTGCCTCTGAACAATCATCTTACGTGACCGGGGATCGCATCCTCTGCGGCGGTGGAAAATATATATGACGCGATAGGCTTTAGGATCGTCCACGCCAAGACTGTCCGCAACGATCGGACACAACTGCCCGCAAATGTATGCATGCGGAATCCGACAGAACCGAAGGGGCAGAAAATTGAGCCGCGGATAATCACGGGGAATCAGACAAACAAAACACATTAGTAAGTTATTGTTTTTATTATTGAATTTATCAATGGCATTGAATCACTTATCCGCAATCGACCGCTAGTCGCTTGCAATGGATAGCCGTCTGAATACGGTTCTCTATCGGTTCGTGATCGGCACTGGACTCGCACCACCAAAGCGCTTGGTCGAAAGCAATCCAGTGCTTCGACGATTCCATACCTGCAATTTCGCCCGCTTTCCTTGTAGGAATCCCCCTACCCCAGAGCACGTCTTCCCCCCACCCCATTAGCAGTACCCGCCGATACCGGCGCGGTCTCCCACGGCGCACAGTAGAGCCGTCAAATCACGGGAGACCGCAAATGTCCATCTCGCAGCATCAGACCGTAGTCGATTTCCGCCCTGCCACGGCCAGAATCAGTGCGCCGCCACCTTCCCCGCGGCAACGCTGGGAGGCGCGCACGCAGGGTGCGGCTTGCGCCTTGTGTCACCTGAACACGCAGTGTCTGCCGGAAGGCATGGCGGCACCCGAACGGGCAGATTTCATGCGGTTGATCGCGCGGCACCGCAAGATCGCCACCGGCGCTGCGCTGTTTCGCGAGGGGGATGTTTTCGAGAACTTATATTTTGTCAAAACCGGCAGCATCAAGACGGTGATGCTGATGGACGATGGCCGCGAGCAGATCACCGGCTTTCATTTGCCGGGCGACATGCTGGGCTTGGACGCGATTAATGGCTGTGTGCACACCTGTGACGCGATTGCGCTGGACGATGCCCGCGTGTGCGCGCTCCCTTTCGCTCAGGTATCGCGTATGGGCCGGGACTGCGCGCCGGTGCAGGGTTATGTGCAGCACAAACTTGCCCGTGAGGTGGTACGTGAACAGCAGTTGATGCTGCTGCTCGGCCGCATGACGGCGGAGGAGCGTGTGGCGGCGTTTCTGCGCGATCTTGCCAACCGATTTGCCGAACGCGGCCAGTCACCAAATGAATTCACGCTGCCAATGGCGCGCGAGGAAATCGGCAATTACCTCGGCCTTACGCTGGAAACCGTCAGCCGGTACTTTTCGCGCTTAAAGCACGCCGGCGTGCTGAACGTGGATAACCGTCACATCCGCATCCGCGACGCGCGGCGCCTGGTGAGCGGCAGCGGCGCCATGACCGCAGCTGGCGCGTGACATCCCGATTTTGTGCAGTGTCCTTGTGTACCAAACCAAACGCAGTTCCCTCAAACCCAAGCAAGTGAAAGGAACATCATGTTTACACATATCCTGATCCCCACCGACGGCAGCGAAATTTCCGCGACGGCAACACAGGGCGCATTGGCGCTTGCCAAAATCCACAAGGCCAGGGTAACGGTCATGCTGGCTTCGCCCACGTTTCGCCAAATGGCCGAAGAAGGTTACCTCCTGCCCGGCCTACAGATGGACAAGAAGGACTGGGAGGCTGCCGCCACCACGCGTGCGCACAAGGTGCTCGACGACGTGGCCGCGAAGGCCGCGAGCGTGGGTGTCAAGTGCGACACAGTGCATGTGTTTAAAGACATGCCGCACGCGGCGATTCTCGACACTGCGAAAAAACAGGGCTGTGATGTGATCGTAATGGCCTCGCACGGTTACGGTGGCTTCAAGCAGTGGGTGCTGGGCAGCGAGACCACCCGTGTGCTGTCGCAGTCGAAAATCCCCGTGTTAGTGTATCGATAAAATATCAATTAAAACAATTAGTTAGATAACACTTTCGCAACGGCACGCAGCGCGCCGCCGCCAAGTGTTGCGACCGGGGAAAGGCAATGAACATCGGTGATATCTGCAACCGCGAAGTTGTTTTCGTCAACCGCGACGTGACGGTGCACGCCGCGTGCCGGCTGATGCGGCATTATCACGTGGGCAGTCTGGTGGTGGTTGATACCGCAAATGACGACCCTGCGCCGCGCGCACGGCACGTGCCGGTGGGCATGCTCACCGACCGCGATATCGTGATCGAAGTCGACGCCATGGAACTGGATGCGCGCGTGATCACGGCGGGCGACATCATGTCGAACGATTTGGTGGTGGCGCCGGAATCGCTGAGCCTCACCGAGGCGATAGACCTGATGCGTTTCAAGGGCGTGCGGCGGCTGCCAGTGGTTAACGCGGATAACCGGCTGGCGGGCATCGTCACGGTTGACGACATGCTGGTGGTGCTGGCCGAGGCGTTTTCGAACATCGCGCATGTAGTGTCGCGAGAACCTTCGCGCGAAAAACGCACGCGGCGGTAGCTCACGCAAATCACATACAAGCACACAATACCTGTGCGGTAGAATCTCCCCGAGTGCAATCGGGGAGACTCTGATGAACTGCTTATCTAGACCATTAAAAGCGCCAGATTGGGCATGGGCGCTGATGCTGGCGGTACTGTACGTCCCCCTTATGCCGTGGATGCCATCGGCATCTGCGCAGGCCCATCCCTCACGGACCCAGCGCATCGTATTACCGTTTCCGCCGGGCAGCACGTCAGATATTCTGTCGCGCTTCATTGGCCAAAAGCTTGCCGGGGAATGGGGCCATCCGGTCATCACCGATAACCGGCCCGGTGCGGCAGGCAATATAGCCTCCGACTTTGTTACGAAATCCAAACCCGACGGCTACACCACGTATATCAACACGGTCGGCACACACGCCATCTACCCGGCGATCTACCCGAAGCTCGCTTTCGATCCGCTTAGGGATTTCACTGCGATTTCGAACCTGGTGAATCTGCCGAGCGTGTTGCTGACGCATCCGTCGATGCCAGTGAAAAACGTCAAGGAATTGATAGGCCTGGCTAAACAACGCCCCAGCGATCTGCAATACAGCTCGGCGGGCAGCGGCGCACAGCCGCATCTCACCGCCGGAATATTCAAGACCATGGCCGGGGACAACCTGCTGCCCGCGCCGGTACTGGAAAAAGTTCGCGCCACGGTATCGAAAATCGTGCCCCAACCCGACATGCGCGACAAACTCTTCGGTCTTGGCGCGGAACCCGCGCTGTTTACTCTCATGGAGTTTGCGGATTTGATCAAGGCTGAGTTGGTGAAGTGGGCAAAAGTAGTTAAGGATTCGAGCGTGAATCTTGATTAAAATTATTCAATAAAAACAAATACTTATAAATCATGTCAAACACGCCCACTGCCGAACTCGCCGCCTTCGTCGCCCATCTGCAATACGACCAGATTCCAGTCGCCATACGTGAGCGGGTAAAAGACATCATTCTCGATGCCATCGCCAGTGCCATCGCGGGCACTCACGGCGACGAGGTAAAACAAATTCGCGCACTCGCCATGGCGCTTGGCACTTCCAGCGAGGCCAGCATCTTCGGCGGCGACAAATTGTCACTGGCGGGCGCCACGCTGCTCAATGGTTATCTCATTACTGCCGTTACTGTGTGCGATGTGCACCGGCCTACGCTGTATCACACCACGCCGCAGGTGATCGCGCCCGCGCTGGCTATTGCTGAACGCGACAGTGCCAGCGGAAAAACTCTGCTGACCGCTGTCACCGCCGGACTGGAAACCTCGGTGCGCGTGGCCAATGGCACAAACTACAGCGCGTTTCGCGGGCGCGGTTGGCATTCGCCGGGCGTGGTGGGGCCGTTCGGCGGCGCGGCGGCTGTGGGAAAACTACGCGGCTTTAACGCAGATACCCAATTGATGGCCTTCGGTTTGGCCGGCAGCCAATCGGCGGGCACCTTTGCGCACTGGGGCACGCCGACCATCAAATTTCACCAGTGCCGTGGTGCGCTGTCGGGGCTGATGGCGGGCCTGCTGGCGGAGACCGGCTTTCTGGCCTCGAAGGAAGTTCTCACACACAAAGATGGCGGCATCTACAACGCCTATTCCGACGGCGGTAAACCGGAACTCGTCACCGGCGGCCTCGGCACACAATGGCAGCTTGAACAAATTTCACTACGCCTGTGGCCAGCGGCAAGCTCGGTGCAGTCGGTAATTACCGCACTGCTGGCGATGGCGGAAAAACACCATCTCAAACCAGCAGACATCAGCGAAGTACGGATCGGCCTGTCCAAAGGCGTTTACGACATGCACGGCACCCTGGCGTGGAACGACAAATTCAAGGCGCTGTTGTCCATGCCGTACATCACATCGATTGTGTTGCACGACCGCGCCTGCTGGCTCGGCCAGTTCGCGCCTTCGCGTATTGCCGACAAAGCCGTGGATGCGTTTGCACGCGAGCGCGTCAAGGTCAGCATTGCGCTTGGCATCGAAGGCACCGCAGCGCTGGTCGAAATAGTCACGAACACCGGCATAACTCGTACCGACCGGCGCTTGGTCGCCAAGGGTGACGCCGCTGATCCGCTAAGCCGCGCCGAAATCATCGGCAAGCTGCGCACGGCGGCCAGGGATGTGATTACTGATGCCGCCGTGGAACGGGTTATTCAGCAGGTCGGGAATCTGGAAAATTTGGCGGACTCACGCGAATTGCTCAACGCGGTACGTGCGGCGTAGGCCCGCCAAAAAATTGTAGCGCTAACGATGTACCAGCACCGGCAGATGCGCCAGCGCCAGCACTTTCGATGTCTGACTGCCGAGCAACAGCTTGCTGATGCCGGTACGGCCGTGTGGCCCCATGTAAATCAGATCACACTTGTGCTTGCGCGCGGCCTTGACAATGGTTTCGGCCGTGGCATCGCTGATCACGTAGTGGCCTGCACATTTCACGCGCTGCCGCGCCGCGGCTTTGGCTATGTCGTCAAGATAGCGCTGCGCAGTTTTCTTCGCTGCTGCCACGTGTTGCCGCGGCGTCAGCAGATCGGGCGGAATGTAATCGCCATAAACTTCAATGTGATACGCCGGCGCAGCGTAAAAAGCGGTAATTCGCGCGCCCAGCTTGCGCGCAAGCTTTATCGCATCATTCGCGGTACGAACGGACAACGGCGATCCGTCGGTCGGCACAAGCAGGTTTTTATACATCACGTTCTCCTCATCTGAATGGACTGCATGGCCTGACTATAGAACCGCGAGCCACGCTGGGGTTGATCCAAATCAAGAATATTCATCCGCATCGGCGCATTATGGCGTTGCAGCACGACAACCTCACGCGATGACAAGAAAAGGCCCTGAACGCATTGACCAAGCTTGCGAGCCCCGCCCGACAAGCCGCTGCGCATGGCCTTGAAGATCTTTTCAAGGGTGTGTATCTGTATCCCGTACGGCTGAAACTTGATGACTATGCCGAATTGCAGATCAAGCTCGATGTCAGCAATAGGTTTATCAGAAGGCGGCAGAGCTGTCGGGTGTGATGAACGTTGAAAGGGATCTTGGTAAGTATTTGTTTTAATTGATTTATTTTTGCACCTGAAACACTCGCTCCATCTCCCGCCGCACACATACAGCCTCACTTTCCGGTGCTGCAATATCGTTCCACGTCACCATTTGCCCCTTGGCAACACGTCGCGTGATTTTCACGCCGTGCGCCAGTCCGATCGGCAAGCCTTCGCACGCCAACGAAACCGCAGCAGGTAACAGGCGGCCATACACGGTGTATCCGCCTTCGCCATCCAGCAATTCGCCTTCACGCAAATCGCGTTTCGCAATCGAGACCACATCGCCGCAAAAACCTGCGGCCGCACCCGTGGCCTCACCGCGCAAGCCCACTGCAGCAACGCTGATGCCGAGTTCCAGGCCAATCAGATGATAGGGCTTGTACATCGCGG
>SYEN01000082.1 GCA_005800795.1 Burkholderiales bacterium
CGTTCATGAACATCGCCAGGATGGCCGGGGCAGGGCCGTTGATGGTCATGCTGACCGACGTTGCCGGGCCGCACAAGTCAAAGCCGGCGTAGAGCGCCTTGAGATCATCCAGCGTCGCGATACTCACGCCGGAATTGCCAACCTTCCCATAAATATCCGGACGCAGGTCGGGGTCGTTGCCATACAGCGTCACACTGTCAAATGCCGTGGAGAGGCGCTTCGATGGCATGCCTTCGCTCAGCAACTTGAAGCGCCGGTTGGTGCGGAAGGGGTCGCCCTCACCGGCAAACATGCGCGTAGCGTCTTCGTTCCCTCGCTTGAAGGCAAAACAGCCTGCTGCGTAGGGGAAGCCGCCTGGCACGTTTTCCAGCAGCAACCATTTAAGCAGTTCCCCGTGGCATTCGTACTGCGGCAACGCCACTTTGCGTATGGTGTTGCCGGATAGCGTGGTATGCACCAGCGATGTTCGTATTTCGTTGCCGCGCGTCCGGGTCACCATTTCGTTGGCGGCATAATCTTTTTGCATTTGCGGCCAAGCGGCGAGTTGACTGGCAGCGGCCGGTTCCAGCTGCGCTTCCCGGTGTTGAATCTGTTTATCCAGCACATCGGCTGCGGCGCATTGCGTGGCGTCTGCCTGCAGCAGGATGCGCCGTGCCGCGCGCAGTTGCTGGATTTCGCGTGCCAGCGAAGCCTGGTTGCGTGCGCGCTGCTTGTAGCCGCGCACGGTCTCGCTGATCTGCGCGAGGTAGCGTACGCGTGTGCCCGGCACGATAGGGGTGAGCTGCGTGCTGTGCCGGGTGTGCACCCGCGGCAAGCGGCCTTCATGTGCGGCGGGCAGCCCCAGCACAGCAAGGCGGTCTTTAAGCGCGTGGTATAGCGCGGTGACGCCGTCGTCGTTAAAGCGGCTGGCAATGGTGCCGAAAACGGGCATTGCATCGGGCGTCTCACCGAAGCCCTGCCGGTTGCGCTGCACCTGCTTGGCCACATCGCGCAACGCGTCGGCCGCGCCCCGGCGGTCAAATTTGTTGATCGCAACAAATTCAGCGAAATCCAGCATGTCAATTTTCTCGAGCTGGCTGGCGGCGCCGAATTCAGGCGTCATGACATACAACGGCACGTCGACAAGCGGTGCGATTGCCGCATCGCCCTGACCTATGCCGGACGTTTCAACGATCACCAGGTCGAAACCCGCGACTTTGCAAGCGGCGATGGCATCCGGCAATGCCGCTGAAATTTCGCTGCCCGTGTCGCGGGTGGCGAGGCTGCGCATGTACACCTGGGCGCCGTTTTGCCAGGGCGACAGCGCGTTCATGCGAATGCGGTCACCGAGCAGTGCGCCGCCGCTTTTGCGGCGGGAAGGGTCGATGCTGATGACTGCGATATGCAGCGCGTCGGCCATGTCCAGACGCAACCTGAGGACGAGTTCATCGGTAAGGCTCGACTTGCCCGCGCCACCCGTGCCGGTGATGCCGAGTACAGGCGCCTTGATGGGTTTAGCGGCGTTACGCAATTCATTCATCAGCGCTACCGGCGCGCGGTTATTTTCCAGTGCCGTGATGAGTTGTGCCAATGCGCGCCACGCGGGTTCGCCATGGCCCTGCAAGCGATCCAGCCGTTGCGGTGCGTGCATCGCGAGATCGACGTCGCTGCGCATGAGCATGTCGCCGATCATGCCGTCCAGTCCCATGCGCTGGCCGTCCTCCGGGCTGTAGATGCGTGCGACGCCGTACGCCTGCAACTCGCGGATCTCATCCGCAATGATGACGCCGCCGCCGCCGCCAAACACCTGAATGTTTGCGCCGCCGCGCGCGCGCAACTGATCGACGGCATATTTGAAAAATTCGAGGTGCCCGCCTTGATAAGAACTGATGGCGATGGCCTGCACATCTTCCTGCAGGGCGGCCGTGACGATGTCGTCCACCGAGCGGTTGTGTCCCAGGTGTATGACTTCGGCGCCGCGGCTTTGTAGGATACGCCGCATGATATTGATGGCCGCGTCGTGACCGTCGAACAGTGCCGCTGCCGTAACGAACCGAACCTTGTGCGCCGGGCGATATACAGTCAGCGATTGGGGCGAAACAGATAGATCGGTCATGATATGGATCCGGCGGCAGGCTCTCGTACTGCGTGTTGATTTGACGATGCGACGATACGACGGGCGATTAATCAGTTTTGAAGCGTTAGGATACCATCACGTTGACGTTACTATTTGCGCACCGCGCCAGATACCCTGCGCGGAAACGTTCACGAGGCCCCCATTTGCCTGCCATCCGTATCGGAAATGTCTGAACAATGCGGCGCTGCGAAGGCTGTGACGCACTCTTAAGGCACGGAATGCCGGGCTGTATGAAAAGACCTCGAATTGACCGCATTCCAGGCTGCGGATACATTGTAGCTTGGGTAAAAACGGGGTTTAAAATTCCTGTACTCAAAAGCTGCGAGCCGTCAGCAGCGAGCAGCCCTAACCACATGGAGGCGTGCGTTATGAAGTTCTGCTGTGGGTTATTCAACAGCCACGGGTCGTGTGCCGTGATTGCAGGCTTGGCGGTTTTTAGTGGTGCGGCGGCGTATGCGCAAACCTATCCCATCCGCCCGGTGCGCATCATCGTGCCATTCAGCGCCAGCGGTCCGACCGATATTGTCGCGCGGCTCGTCGGCCAGCGTCTGCACGATGTCATGGGGCAGCAGTTCATCATCGACAATCGCGGCGGCACTCATGTCGGCGCGCAACTGGCTGCACGCGCCGCACCGGATGGCTATACGCTTTTCCTCACCGGTATCGCGGGGCTGTCGATCGCGCCGCATATGCACAAGAACCTTCCGTACGATCCGGTGCGGGACTATGTGCCGATATCCAAACTCACCGTGCAGCCATTGATGCTGATGGTGCATCCGTCACTGCCGGCGCGTACGGTCAAGGACTTCATCGCGTTAGCCCGCTCGCGGCCGGGGCAGCTCGATTACGCGTCATCCGGCCTCGCCGGTACCGGGCACGTGGCGGGTGAGCTGTTCAAGTCGCTGACCAAAACCAGCATGGAGCACATTCCCTACAAGGGCGCCGCACCGGCGCTCACCGATCTGGTTGCGGGACAGGTGCAGGTGATGTTTGGCACCGTGCTTGCCGCGGTGCCGTTCCTGAAAAGCGGCAAACTGCGTGCGTTGGCCGTCACCAGCGACAAGCGCGTTGCAGCCGTGTCCGATGTGCTGACCTTTACCGAAGCGGCTTTGCCCAATTTTGATGCGGCGTCGTGGAACTGCATGCTGGCACCAGCCGGCACGTCTTCCGAAATTATCAACCGCTTGAACGCCGAACTGGTGAGGATCGTGCGCGATCCCGCTGTGCTGGCTCGTCTGGCAGGGGACGGTGTCTCGGGTACCGGCAGCACGCCAGAGGAAGCGGCGGCCTACATCCGGGCGGAAACGGCAAAGTGGGGCAAGGTATTGCGCGATGCCGGAATCAAGCCCAGCTGAGCGGCCTTACTGGTCCACGGTTTCCTGCGCTTGACCTGCGAGGGCTGCGCACGCGATACCCAAGCGGCTTTAGCTGCAAGCCGAGGGGGATTTGCGTGTTATGCGGCACATGCAGATGATAATTTGCCCCGGTGTGCCGGGCCGCACCGATACGCACATCGTCAAGGTCAATGACGCCATTGTGGAGCAAGGGATGTCATCCACGTGACGCTGCGGCACATGTAATCTCGTGCGATTGACGGATTGCCGTTCGGCGGATAGATTGCCGGTTACGAAACTTGGCGTTTCTGAATCCGCTGGCGTCCGGGTGCGTTGCGCCGCCTTTCGCCGGCAGCCGGGTTTTCAGCTGGACTACGTGATTTTCTGGAGTTTGAATGGCGCTTGCAGTAGTCTCGCTCGACGACAAATACAGCGTTGCAACGGGCCGCGTGTTCATCACTGGCACGCAGGCGCTGGTGCGGCTGCCGATGATGCAGCACCAGCGCGACAAAGCCGCCGGCTTGCGCACGGCTTGTTACATCACGGGCTATCGCGGCTCGCCGCTGGGCCAGTTCGACCAGCAACTGTGGGCCGCTGAAAAGCACCTCAAGCCGCATCACATCGTGTTTCAGCCTGGCGTCAATGAAGATCTGGCCGCCACCGCCTGCTGGGGAACCCAGCAGGCCCATCTGGATGGCGACAACAAATACGATGGCGTGTTTGCGATCTGGTATGGCAAGGGCCCGGGAGCCGATCGCTCGGGTGACGCGTTCCGTCACGGCAATCTAGCCGGCTCAGCGCCCAAGGGTGGTGTCATTTGTCTGATGGGCGACGACCACACTTGCGAATCCTCGACCACGGCGCACCAGAGCGAGTTCGCCATGGTCGACGCCATGATCCCCATTCTCAATCCGGCCGGCGTGCAGGAATTGCTC
>SYEN01000083.1 GCA_005800795.1 Burkholderiales bacterium
CGCTGCATTTCCTATCTGACCATCGAACATAACGGCTCGATACCGGAGGCTTTGCGCCCGCTAATCGGCAACCGGGTTTATGGCTGCGACGATTGCCAGATGGCCTGCCCGTGGAACCGTTTCGCGCAGCCGAGCGGCGAGGCGGATTTTGCGGTGCGCAATGGTTTGGATAACGCCACACTGGTGGAACTGTTCGCGTGGAGCGAGAGCGACTTTAATCAAAAGCTCGCCGGCAGTGCGATACGCCGCATCGGTTATGAACGCTGGCTGCGGAATCTGGCGGTGGGGTTGGGCAATGCGCTGCGTGTTTTGACTGCTGAAAATCAGCGGCGCGTAATTTGGGAAGCGTTACTTGCCAAGGCCGATCATCCGTCTGTGTTGGTGCGTGAGCACGTGGCTTGGGCGTTGGATCAGGCTTTGAGCGGCAACGGTAGACTTTGAGTGGCAACGGTAGAATTTTATAACTAATTGATTTTATTGAATATTTTTTCAATATCCAATAACTACAAAGTTTATATACCAATACGTCGTTCCCGCGTAGGCGGGAACCCATGGGGTGACTGCGATGCTAATTGTGTTAGGGGTTCCCGCCTACGCGGGAACGACGGTGTTTGGCTGTGCGCTTTACATGGGCAATGGCCGGGCCGCCTGCAAGTTTCAGCGCCCCTGAAAATTCGCCTTGCGCTTCTCCACAAACGCACGTGGGCCTTCCTTGCCGTCTTCGGTGTTGTGCAGTTTGTCTGCCATCATGTGCTCCATGCGCAGGCTTTCGTTCAGTTCCATGTATTGCCCGCGCACTGCCAGTTCCTTGATCGCGCGCGTGGCCAGCGGCGCCATGGACGCCAGTTCGCGGGCGCGTTCCATGGCGACTTCCATGACCTTATCGTGGGGCACGACTTCGTTGATGAGACCAAAGTGCGCGGCGCGTAGGGCTGTCAGCCGCTTCGCCAACAGCAGCATTTCCATGGCGATGGCGTAGGGCAACTGGCGTATGGTGCGATGCGTGCCGCCGTTGCCGGGCAGGATGCCGCGTTTGACTTCCGACAAATCGAACATCGCATGTTCTGAGGCGATGCGAATGTCGGTCGCCATCAGCAGCGTCATGCCGCCAGCGAGGCACAGGCCGTTGACAGCGGCCACCACGGGTTTCCACACTTCCAGCCCGCGATTGAGTATGGGGTCTTTTTGCGTCAACCAATACTGATCGACGCCACGTTCGCGGTTCATGCTGCGCAAATCCGCCCCGGCGGTAAACACCTGGCGCTCCGGCGGGCGATTGGGCTGCGGTGCGCCGGTGACCACGGCAACCCAGATGTCCGGGTTGTCGCGCACTTCGATCCATGCATCAGACAGTGCCTTGTACATCGGCTGCGTCATCGAATTCAGCGCTTCCGGACGGTTAATGACAATAGTGGCTATCTTGTCCTTGACCTGGAAATCAATGCCCATGTTGCTCTCCGTTATTGATTGACCGGCACGTAGGTTAAAAAAGCGCGTTCGTTATCAACCACGCGTATGCACGGTTTCACACGATCCCCAATGGCGATGGGCTTTTGCAGCCCCAGCATTGCGCTCAACATGCGCGGGCCTTCGTCCATTTGCACAATGGCCACGGTGTACGGCATGAACGCCTTGAACAGTTTGTGATAAACCTGATGCACGACAATAAACGAATAGACCGTGCCTTCGCCCGCGACCTTGACCCACGACATGGCCTGCGCGCCGCATGCGTAGCAGAAGGATTCCGCCGGATACTGGTGGGTGCCGCAAGCAGCGCATTTCTGCAGGCGCACTTCGCCCTGAGCAAGGCCATCCCAGAATGGCTGGGTGAGCCCGGTAATTTCCGGGAACAGCTCGCCGAAGCCCTCAAAGTTTAATGTGCTGATGGTGTTCATTGCAGTTGGCCTCCTTCGACTGACAGCAGCATGGTCGCATGCGTAGTCAGAATGCCCCCTTGCTGGCTCACCAGTCCCACCGTGGGATTTTTCACCTGACGTACGCCGCATTCGCCGCGCAACTGGCGCACCGCCTCGCACACCAGTTGCGTGCCCGGCATGCCGGTTTCTGACAGCAGACCTCCTGATGTGTTGCACGGCAGCTTTCCGCCGAGCCGTGTATGGCCGTCCTGATAAAACGCGCCACCTTTGCCGCGCGGAACAAAGCCGTATTCCTCCAGCGTGATAATTGGCACGATGGTGAAGCAATCATAGATTTCGCAGAAATCCACATCCGCAGTGCTCATGCCGGCAGACGCGAAACACAGCCGCCCGGATTCCGCTGCACCGCTGGCCGCCAGATCAGGGCGGCGGAAGAATTCCCACGAGGGGTGCGACTGGCCGATGCCGCGTAGATAGATTGGGGCTTTTTTCAGTTCTTTGGCACGGGCCTCGGTGGTGACGATGTAGGCTGCACCCCCATCCGACACCGGGCAGCAATCGAGCAGGCCGAACGGTTCCGCCACCCAGCGCGCGTTCATGTAATCATCAATGGTGATGGGGGTTTGGTACACCGCGTTGGGGTTAAGGCTTGCGTGATGGCGGTGTGTCATCGCCACATGTGCGAGTTGCGTCTTGGTGGAGCCGTATTCATGCATGCGCCGCCGCGCAGCCAGCGCGTAACTTGACGGTGTGCCGAACAGGCCCGCTACCGCGCCATCGCCACCTCGCGCCCGCGCATAGTTCTCGCGCGTGCCGGTACGCGGATTGTCGCCGTAGGCGATGGCGACTACTTCACCCTGACCCAGCTCGATGCAACTGATGGCGTATTGAATCAGGCCGATGTTGGTGGCGCCCGCCTGATCAAGCGTGCCGACGATATTGGGTTGCACCCGCAGTGCTTCGGCGATTTGCGGCGCCCACAGCCGGGGAAAGGTCGACGTTGGCGCCTTGGTCAGCACGCCGTGAAGATCCTTCGTCGTCAGGCCGGCGTCTTCAAGTGCGGCGCGTATCGCCAACACGTTCAGCGCGGTCTGTGACAAGCCCGGCGTACGGCCATAGGCGGTATTGCCTACGCCGACGATGCAGTAGCGTTGCCGTTTATTTTTCATGGTGGTGTTTTCTCCTTGTGCTGTTCAGGGTTGTCCAGTGCAATTACACCTTCTGCTTCCAGCGCGGCGATATCTGCTTTGCTCATGCCCAGCAGCTTGCCCAGCACTTCGTGGTTGTGTTCACCCAGTTGCGGATAGAACTGTAACCCGGGCATTTCATACTCGGACAACCGGATCGGGCTGCGCGGCAACACCACCTCGCCCAGATCAGGATGCTGCATGCGTTTCAACATGCCGCGCTGATGCATATGCGGGTCGTTCATCACTTCCGACACATCGCGCACCGGCGACACCGGGATGCGATGCGCACGCATGGTGGCGACGGCTTCATCGCGCGGACGCTGTTTGGTCCACGCTTCGATCATGCCGTTGATTTCCTGTTCGCGCACGGTACGTTTGGCATCACTGTTGTAGTCCGGGTGACCCTTGAGATCCTCGCGCCCGATCACCGAGAGGATGTTGTCCCAATGGGTTTCGGCCACCGCCATCAGCACCATGTAGCGGCCATCTTTGCACAGATAGCGGCTGTAAGGCATGTGCAAGGACTGCGATTTGTCGCCCCGCCGCGCGGGCACTTTGCCATGGCGGTAGTACGAAGCAATATCGCCGGCCAGCACAAAATACATGGCTTCGACCATCGCCGATTCAACCAGGGTACCCTTGCCGGTTTTTTCGCGGCCGAGCAGTGCCTGCATCACCCCTGCGTGCATGTGAATGCCGCCAATGACATCGGCCGGGGTGCCGCCCGCGCGCGCGGGCGGGCCACCACGCTCGCCGGTAATACTCATCAGGCCGCCAGCGGCCTGAATGGTGTGATCCATCGCCAGAAAATCGCGATCAGGGCCGCTGATGCCGTAACCGGTGCCAGTGGCGTAAATCAGGCGCGGATTGATTTCCTTCAATACCGCATAACCCAGGCCGAGCCTGTCCATCACGCCCGGCGCATAGTTTTCAAGCAGGACATCGGCATCCTTCACCAGCGCTTTAAGAATTTCCTTTCCACGCGCGGTGCGCAGATTGAGCGTGAGGCTTTTCTTGTTGGAGTTCAACATGGCGAAGGTCACAGGCGGCACGCGGGAGTCGCGGTGCCGCCGCGTGCGGTCGCCGGTCAACGGCTCGACTTTGATGATCTCTGCGCCGGCCATGGCCATCAAAAACGCGCAGTACGGCCCCTGCAATATTTGTGTCAGATCAATGACGCGTATGCCCGACAGCGGTTTTTGTGTGTCTGTCATCAGTTCCCCTTGATACCGGCGGCCTGAACTACGCGGCCCCAGCGTTCGCTTTCGGCTTTGATGTGTACACCCAGTTCGGCGGGTGATCCGGTGGCGGCCTCCGCGCCGTCCGCGGCAATGCTCTTGCTCATGTCGGGCGAGCGTATGGCCCGGTTGATTTCGGACGCAAGCCGGTCGACGATGGCCGGCGGTGTCTTCTGTGGCGCGATAATGCCGTACCAGTTCACCACGACCAGTCCGTTGACACCGGCTTCCTCAAACATCGGCACATTGGGCAGCACCGGCGCGCGCTTGTTCAGCGTGACCGCCAGCGCGCGCAAGCGGTTGGCGCGGATATGCGCCAGCGACGAAATGATCGTGGGGAATGACGCCTGCACTTGTCCGCCAAGCAAATCACCATACGCCGCCCCCGTGCCCTTATAGGGAATGTGGGTCATGCGCGTGCCGGTAGCGAGCTTGAACAGTTCTCCGCTCAGATGCAGCGGGCTGCCGATGCCGGATGAGCTGTAATTGACTTTTTCCGGATTGGCCTTGAGATACTGCACGAATTCAGCGACCGATTTCGCGGGCAACGACGGGTGTATCACCAGCACATAGCCATGCGCCGTCATCTGTGCCACCGGCGCGAAATCGCGCACGATGTCGTAACGCGATTTGTAGAGCAGCGGATAGACGATGGTGGTGCCGCCCACGCCCATCAGCGTGTGGCCATCGGGTGCGGCGGTGGACAAAATATCCAGCGCCACCAGACTGCCCGCGCCTGGGCGGTTGTCCACCACGAAGGTTTGACCGAACGATTCCGTCAACCGCTGAGACAGGCCGCGCACAATGGTATCCATGCTGCCGCCCGCGGGCAGCGGCACCAATGTGCGCACGGGGCGATTGGGAAATGTCTTGCCCGTGCCCTGATGCGCCGGTTGCGCGTATGCCGACACGAACCCCGCGCAAAGTAGCGCGCCGGCCAGCAATCCGAAGGCTGATTTCATGTGTGATCGAGGTTTCATACGCCAGTAGCCAGTAGTGTCTAGGGCTATGGTAATGCAAACCAGTCGCCCGCCCGCACTGCAATCGTCACAGGGGATATCTTTGGAGGATGTTTCTTAAGTGTTTGATTTTTTTGATAAAAAGCGGACCATGAAAATCCCTGCCACAAACGCCGCGCAGGCCGAGGAAGCGATCAGGTTCTCGCTGGTGCGAGGCGAAAAAATCACAAAGAAGTGGTGATCCTTGATCAGAGCCGCGAAACTGGAAACTCCGACCGGCATCATATAAAGCCTCGCCACCGCCCATCGATCCATCACGCGCAGCCCACCCGCGGGCATTACGCTCAACACCAATCCGGTTCCGATAACCGCGCTGATACCCAACGAGTTGATCCACAGCGAAGGGCGTGCATCAAAGTAGAAATACGCCATCACCAGATACCAAATCAGATAACACCAGAGCACGATTTTGCCGGCGCGCAGTCTGGCGAAATAGTTGCAGAACGGCTTCATGATGGACATGAGTTTAACCGGTAAGGCGGTGCGTGGAAGCGATAACTTGGGATGCTAGAATTTGCCGATGTATCAAACTCGGCGCTACATGCATTGAGGGGCAGCGGACAGACTTGCCCCGCACGGCCCATCCGCGTGGTGGTGCCGTTTTGGATGGGCGGCGGCACCGACATCGCCACACGCGCGGTGGCGCAAAAACTTCCCGAAAGTTTCGCGCAGCAAGTGATCGTCGAAAACAGGCCGGGCGCGGCCAGCGCCGAACAATTCAGCGCGATGTTCCGCAACGAGATTGCGACGTGGGCAAACGGGGTGAAG
>SYEN01000084.1 GCA_005800795.1 Burkholderiales bacterium
AACCTCGTGCAGTATTTCGGCGAGCTGGGTGAAGACGTGCAGGTGTTCCGCAACGACGACATCACGCTCGAAGGCATCGAGCGGCTGAATCCGGCACGCATTGTCGTCTCGCCCGGCCCGTGCACGCCCAACGAGGCGGGTATTTCGGTGCCTGCGATCAAACATTTTGCCGGCAAGGTGCCGGTGCTGGGTGTGTGCCTCGGCCATCAAAGTATCGGTCAGGCCTTTGGTGGAAAAATTATTCATGCCAAGCAGGTGATGCACGGCAAAATCTCCGAAATCCGCCATCGCGACAGCGGCGTGTTCAGCGGCCTGCCGGCGGGCTTTCAGGCGACGCGCTATCACTCGCTGGTGATCGAACGGGAAAGCCTGCCTGATTGTCTGGCAATCACCGCGTGGACGGATGACGGCGAAATCATGGGCGTGCGCCACAAGACGCTGGAGGTCGAGGGCGTGCAGTTTCACCCGGAATCGATCCTTACCGAGCATGGTCATGCCATGCTGAAAAACTTTTTGGACGGCAAGAAATGACCCCACAGGAAGCGCTCGCGCGCATTGTCGAACATCGCGAAATTTTCCATGAGGAAATGCTGTCACTGATGCGGCAGATCATGAGTGGCGAGGTATCCGCCACGCTGATCGGTGCCATCATCGCTGCCCTGCGCGTGAAAAAAGAAACCATCGGCGAAATCTCTGCCGCCGCACAGGTGATGCGCGAATTTGCGACAAAGGTGCCAGTGGATGACGTGCCAAACCTCATTGACACCTGTGGCACTGGCGGCGACGCGGCGCACACCTTTAATATTTCCACGGCAGCGATGTTCGTCGCGGCGGCCGCCGGCGCGAAAGTTGCCAAGCACGGCGGGCGCTCGGTCTCCAGCAAATCCGGCAGCGCGGACGTGCTGGAAGCGCTGGGCGCCAACATCAATCTCTCACCGGAGCAGGTGGCAATATCCATCAACGACACAGGTGTCGGCTTCATGTTTGCGCCCAATCACCACAGCGCGATGAAGTACGCTGCCCCGGTGCGCCGTGAACTGGGCGTCAAAACCATTTTCAATATCCTGGGCCCGCTGACCAATCCGGCGGGGGCCAGGCAGCAGATCATGGGCGTGTTTCATCCCGACCTCGTCGGCGTTCAGGCACGCGTGTTGCAGCGCCTCGGCAGCCGCCGCGTGCTGATCGTGCACGGGCGCGAAGGGCTGGACGAAATCTCGCTGTGCGGGCCCACCATGATCGGCGAACTGAAAAACAACGAAGTGCGCGAGTACGACATTCAGCCCGGCGATGTGGGCCTCAAGGCGTGCGATGCGGCCGCGCTGCGTGTGGACGGCATTGATGCGTCGAAGGCCATGCTGCTCGGCGCTCTCGACAATAAAGACGGCCCCGCGCGTGACATCGTTGCGCTTAACGCGGGCGCGAGCATTTATGTTGCCGGCTTGGCCGACACGCTCGCTGAGGGCGTGAAAAAAGCACTGGCCACGCTTGCCAGCGGCGCAGCGCGTAAAACGCTGGATCAGTTCGTTGCGCACACCAGCGCCGTCAAAAAGTAGGGTAGGCAGGTTTTCAATAATATTGTAAGTATCTGATTTAAAACAATATTTTATGTCAGACATCTTGCGAAAAATCGTCGAAGTCAAGACGCAGGAAGTGGCCGCCGCCCAGCGCGCTGTGCCTCGAGCCGAGATCGAGCTGCAGGCGAATATGGCGATGCCGCCGCGCGATTTTGTGGGTGCGCTGCGCGCAAAAATCGCCGCCGGAAAATCTGCCGTGATTTCAGAAGTCAAAAAAGCCAGCCCGAGCAAGGGTGTGCTGCGCGAGCATTTCGATCCGGCGGCGATTGCAAAAAGTTACGAGCTGCACGGAGCGGCCTGTCTGTCGGTGCTGACTGACCAGCAGTTTTTCCAAGGCAGTATCGTCCACATGAAAGCGGCGCGCGCGGCGTGTGGCCTGCCGGTGTTACGCAAGGACTTCATGATCGACGCGTATCAGGTGTACGAAGCGCGTGCAGCGGGCGCGGATTGCATCCTGCTGATTGTCGCCGCGCTTGATTTGCCGCGAATGCGCGAGCTGGAAGCGCTGGCGATGAGCCTTGGCCTCGCTGTGCTGGTCGAAGTGCACGACGGCGATGAACTCGACACCGCGTTGAAACTGAATACACCGCTGATCGGCATCAACAACCGCAATCTGCGTACGTTTGAAACCAAACTCGGCACCACGCTGGGGCTGCTGGGCCGCGTGCCTGACAACCGCTTGGTGGTCACCGAAAGCGGCATCCTCAAGCGCGACGACGTCGAACTGATGCGAGCACGCAATATAAACGCGTTTCTGGTGGGCGAGGCCTTCATGCGCGCGCCCGATCCGGGTGTCGAACTCGCGCGTCTGTTTGACACGGGCGCTGTCGTGGCATGATCACCGCATGATTGATCTGGACAAACTCATCATCGGCTTCGACAAGGGTTTGCGCACGCTCTACGCGCCTGCGCAAACCGCGCGTGCCGTGCCGGGTGATGCGTTGATGGATGCGGTGCTGGATGAAACCGGGCGCCGCACATCGGCCGCGCTGATGCGCGTGAATCACACCGGCGAGGTTTGCGCGCAGGCCTTGTACCACGGACAGGCACTGACTGCGCGCGAGCCATCAGCCAGGGACGCGCTGGAGCGCGCGGCACGGGAAGAAACCGAACATCTGGCGTGGACTGAACGGCGCATCGCCGAACTCGGCGGCGCCAAAAGCGTGCTGAATCCGTTGTTCTACGCGGGCTCGTTTGCGCTGGGTGCGATGTCGGGGTTGCTGGGCGACAAATGGAATCTGGGCTTTTTGGCGGAAACCGAACGGCAAGTGGTTAAGCATCTCGACGGCCATCTCGAACGATTACCGTCGGATGACAAAAAAAGCCGCGCAATCGTCGCACAAATGCGCGACGACGAAGCGCGCCACGCCACCAGTGCCATCAATCACGGCGGCGCGGAATTACTGGAGCCGGTCAAGGTTGCGATGAAGGCGTCGTCGAAGGTAATGACCGGAACCGCTTACTGGTTGTAGTGCCGGTTATAGTGGCGATCGCAATACGCGTCGTGACTACGCTTCCCGCACTTCAAAATCGTGTGTGATTACCGCAGTTTTGGCCAGCATAATCGACGCTGAGCAATATTTTTCTGCCGACAAATGCACGGCGCGTTCCACCTGCGCCTGTTTCAGGGCCTTGCCGGTCACCACGAAGTGAAAATGTATTTTTGTGAAGACTTTCGGGTCTTCTGCTGCGCGTTCGGCGTCGATTTCGACCACGCAGTCGGTGATGGCCGCGCGTGATTTTTTGAGAATGTGCACGACGTCGTAAGCGGTGCACCCCCCCGCGCCCATCAGCAGGGTTTCCATCGGGCGCGGCCCGAGATTGCGGCCACCGCCTTCCGGTGCGCCGTCCATCACCAGCGCGTGACCGCTTTCGGATTCGGCGACGAAGGCGACGTTTTCAAGCCATTTGATGCGTGCTTTCATGAGTGTCCTTGTTTAGCGCAATGCGGATTTTAGCCGATACCACACCAAGCCTATGATTTCATGGAAGAAGTAACTGCTGTCCGCCAGCGCAGGCGCGAAGGGACGAAAGTCCAGTATGGTCAACCGGAAATTCGTCGCGAAGTGCATGGGCGCGGGAACCACGTCAAAGCCCGCCTTGATGAAAATCGACTTTGAGCGCGGCATGTGCCACGCGTGGGTCACGACATACACGCGGTCGATGCCCAGCGGCTGGAGCGTTGCGCGGCTGGCGTGGACGTTCTCGAACGTGTTAAAGGACTTGTCTTCGGTCCACGCCACCGTTACCTTGAATTCGTTTTCCAGCACCGCCTTCATGGCTTGCCCTTCCGAGATGGTGCTGCCTTCGGGCGCGCCGCCGCTGACGAGAATCGGCTTGCCGGTTCGCCGGTGCAGCCAAGCCGCGTAGCGTAAGCGCGCCAGCGTTGGCTCGCTCACCGTATCCGTCCCGCCGTATTCGGGCGCGGCGTAATACTTGCCGCCACCCAGAACCACGATGGCCTGTGCCGGCGGCGCCAATAACGGATCGGCCGGCTCGGCTTCCAGCGTCTGAAGCAGCGTGCGCGACAACCATGGCGTCGACAGCGCCCACAACGCCGCCAGCGATAAAACGATCAGCGCCTTGCCAGAGCGCGGGCGCAGGCGCAGCCGGAGGACGCCCCATCCCGCCAGTAACAGCAGACAGCCGGGCGGGATGAGCCAGGCACCAATGGCGTTATTAATAATCCAGGAGTTCATTAAGTAATTGTTTTAATTAATATTTCTTTTTTATCCGCTCGAGGACGGTGAATCGCAGGAAGTCGCTTGGATTTGACACAATCCTCGGATTTCACCTATACTTCGCGGTTCCCTTCGGTCGGCTTTTACTGTATCTGCATTGTGGGGGTGAATACCTCGATTTCACGGCGGGTATGCGGAAAAACGGCCGAACACAGCAATAAACAGAATCAATCAGGATTTACAATGAAAACATGGAATGCCAAGGCAGAAACCGCACAGAACGACTGGTATGTCGTCGATGCGGCCGGCAAGGTACTCGGACGGCTGGCAGTCGAAATCGCGCGCCGGCTGCGCGGCAAGCACAAACCCGAATTCACTCCGCATGTCGATACCGGCGATTATATCGTCGTGGTCAATGTGGACAAGCTGCGCGTTACCGGCAACAAGGCCAAGGACAAAATGTATTACCGGCATACCGGGTATCCCGGCGGCATCCGCTCGGCCCCGTTTGAGAACCTGCAGGCTGATCATCCCGGTCGCGTGCTCGAAAAAGCCGTCAAGGGTATGTTGCCCAAAGGTCCACTGGGCTACGCCATGCTGAAAAAAATGAAATCCTACACGGGTGACGCACATCCGCATACCGCGCAGCAGCCCAAACCGCTGCAAATCGCGTAACCGTACACTACACATCCGAAGTATTCGACGTAAAACCTTTAAGGCGAATTCACATGGCAGTGCAAGCAAGTTCCAATTACGGTACTGGCCGCCGCAAAAGTGCAGTGGCGCGGGTATACATCAAACCGGGCAAGGGATCGATCGTTGTCAACGGCAAACCGGTGGACGAGTTTTTCTCGCGCGAAACCGGCCGCATGATTGTGCGCCAGCCGCTCGTGCTGACGGAAAACGTTGATCGGTTTGATATCAGCGTGAACGTGATTGGCGGCGGTGAGTCGGGTCAAGCTGGCGCCGTGCGCCACGGCATTACGCGTGCGCTGATCGATTACGATGCGGCGTTGAAACCGCCGCTTAAAAAAGCCGGGCTGGTGACGCGCGACGCGCGTGAAGTCGAACGTAAAAAAGTTGGTCTGCGCAAGGCGCGCCGCCGCAAGCAGTTCTCCAAGCGGTAACTTCCGCATACCGTTCTGTCGAGAAAGCCGCCTGCACGGGCGGCTTTCTCGTTTATGATCCTGTTGTCGTGCGCTGACACGGCAAGTCGTGGAGACTCTGATGACGCAAAAACGCATCAAAATCGGCATTGTCGGCGGTACCGGTTACACTGGCGTTGAACTGTTGCGCTTACTGGCACAGCATCCTAACGCACAACTCACCGCGATCACCTCGCGTTCGGAAGCGGGCATGCCGGTGGCGGACATGTTCCCCAATCTGCGCGGCTGGATCGACCTTAAGTTCGTCGAGCCCGCAGCGGCGAAGCTCGATCAATGTGAACTGGTTTTTTTCGCCACACCCAACGGCATCGCCATGAAAGACACGCCCGCGCTGGTGAAAGCGGGCGCGCGCGTGATTGACATCGCGGCGGACTTTCGCATCAAGGATATTGCCGAGTGGGAACGTTGGTACAACATGACGCACGCCTGCCCGGAGATCGTGGCCGAAGCGGTGTACGGCCTGCCCGAAGTAAACCGCGCGAAAATCGCGCGGGCGCGCGTGGTGGCGAATCCCGGTTGTTACCCGACCTCGGTGCAACTCGGCTTTCTGCCGCTGGTCGAAGCAGGTATCGTGGATAACGAACACTTGATAGCGGACGCCAAATCGGGCGTGTCCGGCGCCGGGCGCAAGGCCGAGGTGCATACTTTGCTCGCCGAAGCGTCGGATAATTTCAAAGCCTATGGCGTGCCGGGGCACAGACATTATCCTGAAATAAAACAAGGACTTACGAATGTCTCCGGCAAAGCGGTGAATCTCGTATTCACGCCGCATTTAACGCCGATGATCCGCGGCATTCACGCCACCCTGTACGCGCGGCTGACTCAAACCGGAAATATCGACCTGCAGGCGCTATTTGAAAAACGTTATACCGGCGAGCCGTTTGTCGATGTGCTTCCCGCGGGTTCGCACCCCGATACACGTTCAGTGCGCGGTGCGAACCTGTGCCGCATCGCCGTGCATCGTCCGCAAAACGGCGACACGGTGGTCGTGCTGTCGGTAATCGACAA
>SYEN01000085.1 GCA_005800795.1 Burkholderiales bacterium
GTACCCCCATGTTCACGCCCATGTTGATAATCGCCTGCACGCCAATCCACAGACCGATGCCCTGCGCCACCAGCGCGGCGTAGTAGCGCTCCTGCAACGCTGCGCGGCGGCCAATGGCGAAGGCCCGCCACACAATCCACACAAATAGCAGCGTGATTATCAGCACACCCACGAAACCCAGTTCCTCGGCAATCACCGCCAGCAGAAAATCGGTGTGTGCTTCGGGCAGATAGAAAAGTTTTTCCACGCTGCCACCCAGACCCACGCCAAACCATTCGCCCCGCCCAAACGCGATCAGCGAATGCGACAACTGATAACCCTTGCCGTACTCATCGGCCCACGGATCCATGAAGCCGCGCATGCGCTCCATGCGGTACGGCGCCACGTAAATCAGCGCAATAAAGCCAGCGATCAGCATGACCATCAGTCCGGCGAAAAGCTTCCAGTTCATTCCGCCCAAAAACAGTATGCCCATGGCAATCACGGTAATCACGCCGAATGCGCCGAAATCCGGCTCGCGCAACAACAAGCCGCCGGTGAGCAACATGACGATGAACATCGGCAGGAAACCCTTGCGCAGGCTGTGCATGAAAGCGGCCTTGCGCACGGTGTAGTCCGCTGCGTAGAGCACGGCGAACACCTTCATCAGTTCCGACGGTTGCAGGTTGAAAAATACCAGTGGTATCCAGCGCCGCGCTCCATTGACCTCGCGCCCGATGCCAGGGATCAGCACCAGCACCAGCAGCACCAGACCGATGCCGAACAGATACAGCGCGAACTGCTGCCAGATGCGCACGGGAATCTGAAACGCCACCAGCGCCGCCACGACGCTGACCGCCACGAATATCGCGTGGCGGGCCAAAAAATACATCGGCTGATACCCTGTGTGCCGTCCTGCCTCGGCAATTGCGATTGACGCCGAGTACACCATTACCAGCCCCAGCCCCAGCAACAGCGCTGTCACCCATACCAGGCCGCGGTCGAATTCGGCCAGCGGTGTTTGCGTGACGTGCGATCTGAGCGTTGCGGTAGCCATCAGCCCACCCGCCGTTTCAGTTGCGCCACGGCATCCACGAACACCTCGGCGCGATGCACGTAGCTGCGAAACATGTCGTAGCTCGCGCACGCCGGGGACAGCAGCACCGCGTCGCCCGCTTGCGCTGCCCGATACGCCACTTCCACTGCGTCAGCCATGTCGCCCGCGCGCAGAAGCGTGACGCCGCTGGCCGCAATCGCGCGCTCAATCAAGCCTGCGTCGCGCCCGATCAGCACCACCGCGCGCGCGCGTTTCACCACGACCTCCAGTGGCGAAAAATCCTGCCCCTTGCCGTCACCGCCCGCAATCAGTACCACCGGCTGCCGCATGCCGCCGAGTGCTGCCACCGTTGCGCCGACATTGGTGCCTTTGGAATCGTCAAAAAACTCTATGTTATTGATTTTATTTACTTTTTCCACACGGTGCGGCAGGCCCTTGAAATCACCCAGCGCCTGCACCATGGCCTCGTGGGGCACACCAGCTGCATGGCACAGCGCGCCCGCCGCCAAGGCGTTGGCGGCGTTGTGCAGGCCTGCCAGCGGCAATTCTTTGACGCTCATCAGCATCCGGGCGCCGTGCGCGAGCGACAGGGAATCATGATCGTGCGTGAGGTACGCCAAACCCCATTCGTCATCCGACAGCGGCGCGGACAATCCAAACGTCGTGAGCGGGCGGCCCGCGCGCTGCATGGCGAGACTGCAATCATCGTCGCGATTCAGCACCTGTACGCCGCCACCGTCGAAGATGCGCGCCTTGGCTTTGCCATAATCGGCGTAACTATCGTAACGGTCGAGATGGTCTTCACTGAGATTCAGCATCGTCGCCGCCACCGGCTTGAGACTGGCGAGGGTTTCAAGCTGAAAACTCGACAACTCCAGCACAAAAGTATCGGGCATCGCACGCACGCCATCGCCGATTTGCGTCAGCACATCCAGCACCGGTAAACCGATATTGCCCGCCATTACCGTATCGCGTCCGGCAGCCTCACACATCGCCCCGCACATCGCGGTCACCGTGCTTTTGCCATTGGAGCCGGTGATCGCCAATACTTGCGGCGCCGCATCGCGCTGCTCGCGTAACTGAATCGCCTGGGCAAACAATTCGACATCGCCTGCGGCCGGTATGCCACGCTTAAGCGCCGCCGCCAGTTCACCCACACGCGGATCGATGCCGGGGCTAACCGCCATCAGGTCGATGCCCCTGAAGTTCTCGCGCTGGAACGCCCCTGTGCTCACGCGCACGCCAGGCCATTCGTCGGCAAGCGTCACCGCATGCGGCGGCGCCGCGCGCGTGTCAGCCACCGACACAACAGCCCCCTGTCGCGCCAGCCAGCGCGTCATCGACAACCCCGTGTCACCGAGACCAAGCACCAGAACCTTCTTTCCTTTCAACAGCATCAACGCAGCTTTAACGTAGACAGCCCCACCAGCACCAGCATCATGGTGATGATCCAGAAGCGAACGACGAAGAGATTTTGGCTGCGGCCGCGCCAGAGGCGCTTAACTTGCGCTTCGCACAAGTTAGCCTTCGCCGAAATCAAGTTGCCGTTCGCTCGCATGGTTACCTGAGTTTGAGTGTTGACAGTCCCACCAGCACCAGCATCAGGGTGATGATCCAGAAGCGAACTACAACTTGATTTTCTTTCCAACCCTTCAATTCATAGTGGTGATGCAGCGGCGCCATGCGAAACAC
>SYEN01000086.1 GCA_005800795.1 Burkholderiales bacterium
ATGCTTTGCGCCAGTCCGCGCAGCGCAAATTTGCCCATGGCGAAGGCGGAGGATTGCGCGAAACCTTTCACGCTGGCCGAAGCGCCCGTAAAAATAATCGTACCCGCGCCCGCCTTCAACATGCGCCTGGCCGCTGCCTGCCCGACGAGAAAACCGCCGTAGGCGCTGATCGAAATCGCGTTCGCCACCAGCGCGGGATCCAGTTCAATCAGCGGCCCGCGCACCCGTCCGCTGGCGTTGTAGACCACAACCTTTGGCGCAGCGCACAGTTTGTCGACTTGTGTGTAGAGGGCTTCAACCTGCGCGGGCTGCGAAGCATCGCACGTCACAGTGGTGGCGCCGGTTTCGTCGCACAACGCTTTGAGTTTGCCGGTGTCGCGTGCGGCGAGCACGCAGTGCATGCCTTCGCGCGTGAAGGCGCGGACAAGCGATGCGCTCAGGCCGCTGCCTGCGCCGATGATTAGAGCGATATCAGACATAGTTGATCTCTTTTGATGTGGTCATTCTGGTAAAGGCCAGCGTCCGGGCTGCAAACCGATATGAGGCTTGTATCGGAAATCCGGCTTCATGACGACCGTGGAAGGGTTTGTGCGTTACCCCAATGTTGGCATAACAGGGGAATTGACGCATCAAGGCGAATGCAAATCAAATACTTGCCTACTGCTGCGCAATCCCCGCATCCTTGATCACCTTGGCCCAACGCACGATATCCGCTCGGATGTATTGATCGAATTCCTCACGTGTGCTGGGCGCAAGATCGATGCCGAGTTCGGTAAGCCGCTGCTGAATTTCCGGGATACGCAGTACGGTGTGGATGTCGGCATTCAGCTTGTCGAGGATCGCCACGGGCGTGCCCGCCGGTGCGCAAACGCCGTACCACGACTGCACTTCGTAGCTGGGGTAGCCGGATTCCGCCACAGTCGGCACATTGGGCATTTGCGGGGAGCGCTGGGCGCTGGTTACCGCAAGTGCCCGCAGGCGGCCGGAGGCCACGGGCTGCACGCTGGCCGGCAGGTTCGACATATTAATCGGCAACTGGCCACCGATGGTGTCGGACAACCCTTGCGCCGCAATTTTGTAGGGCACATTGACGATATCGATTTTCGCCATAAGCTTTAGCAACTCCATCGACAATTGCGGCGACACGCCGGGCAGCCCGGAGGAATAAGACAGCTTGCCGGGGTTGGCGCGCGCGTAAGCGATCATTTCCTTGAGCGTGCGAAACGGCGCGGAGGGATGCGAGATGAAAATATTGGGCATGTTGCCGATGCGTGTCACCGTGGCGATGTCGCGCAGCTGGTCATACGGCATTTTGGCGAACAGCGATATGGCAATCGCGCTGGACGCGACGTTGCATTGAATCAGCGTGTGTCCGTCGGGCGGGGATTTGGCGACAAACGCGGTGCCGCTCACGCCAGCAGCTCCCACGCGGTTGTCGACGATGACCTGCTGGCCCCAGGCGCGGGTGAGGCGATCTGCTATCAGGCGCCCGACGATGTCAGGCGAGGCGCCCGCGCCGAAAGGCACCACGTAGCGCACGGTTTTGACGGGAAAGTTCTGCGCACCAGCTGCCGATGAGCACAGGGCAGCTGCGACTGCGGCGACAACCATCACCGCCCGGTGTTGGCCCAGGAACACGTTGCGCATCATGGCGCCTCCTCTCTGAAGGAACTGCAGATGGGTATCGCGGGTCTTTTCTATGCCTTCAATCTATACCGCATGGCCCGCAGCGTTAATGTGACGTACTTTGTTTGTATGTTGTAAGTATTTGATTTAATTGATATTTATTTGCGGCTGTTATTGTGCGGTGACGCCAATCGCTTTCACCAATTTACCCCAGCGCGCCAGATCGGCGCGCACCAGTGTGTTGACTTCATCCGGCGTCATCAAAGCCGGTTCCGCGCCCTGCTGGCGTATGAAATTGGCGTACTCCGGCTGGTTCATCACCTGCGCAATGGCCTGATGCAGGCGCTGCACCACCGCTTGCGGCGTTTTCGCCGGCGCGAAGATACCCAGCCACTGCGCCACGTCGTAGCCCTTGAGACCCTGTTCGTCCATGGTGGCCAAGTCCGGCAGCACCAGCGAACGCTTGAGCGGTGTGACACCGATGCCGCGTATCTTGCCTTGCTTGATGAAGGGTGCGGAGTTGGTGACGCTGGAACACAGCACTTCGGTGTGGCCGGCAATGGTGTCGATCATGGCCGGCGTGCCGCCTTTGTAGGGGATGTGCAGCATCTTGATGCCGGCCATGTTCAAGAACAGTTCGGTGCATAGATGCGGCGTGCTGCCCACGCCGGCCGAGGCGTAACGCAGTTCGCCGGGGCGCGCTTTGGCGAGTGCGATCAGCTCCTTCATGTTCTTTGCCGGCACCGAGGGGTGCACCACAATGATGTACGGCGCCAACGCCACCATCGCCACCGGCACGAAATCGCGCAGGGTGTCATAGCCGAGTTTCGGATACACAAACGGCGCGATGGTCAGCGCGCCGGTCACGCCCACCAGCAGTGTGTAACCGTCGGCCGGCGATTTCGCCACCTGCTCGGTGCCGACCGTGCCGCCTGCGCCGGAGCGGTTGTCGAAAATCACCGTCTGCCCCAGTGGCTCGGCCAGCCGCTGCGCCAGCGCGCGGCCGAGCACGTCGTTCACGCTGGTGCCAGCGGGAAACGGCAGCACCATGCGGATCGGCTTGACGGGAAAGGTCTGTCCTGAGCCCGTCGTGGGGTTTTGCGCGCTGGCGATTGCGGAAATCGACAATAGCCCGGCGACCGCCATCACGTTTTGTGCACTACGCATAACGTTTCTTCCTCGATTTAGATCTGCCCATATTAGTCCAAAACGCGGCACGCGGAGTGGCGATGACAACACCTTGTCCGGCATAATGGCTTGATTGTTTTCACTAGGGAAAACCCATGTCCTTTCAATGCATCAAAGTCGAGGTCGACGAGTTTATCGCGACCGTCACCATGGACCGCCCGCCGGTCAACGCACAAAACGCGCAGTTTCGCGAGGAGATCATCGACGCGTTTGATTCTTTCAGCGACCGCGACGACGTGCGCGTGGCCGTCCTCACCGGCGCGGGCAAGGTGTTTTGCGCGGGCGCGGATATCAAGGAGCGCATCGGCCTGGTCAAAAAACCCGGCGATTACTGGCGCCACAATCGCGGCGCGCGCGAATACTCAAACGCCATCCGTGAGTGCAAAAAGCCGGTGATCGCAGCCGTGAATGGCGCGGCACTCGGCGCGGGTTTTGGCGTGATGACGGCTTGCGACATCATGCTCGCTTCGGACAATGCCACGTTCGGCATGCCGGAAATCGACGTCGGGCTGGCGGGCGGCTGCGCGTTTATTTCGCGCCTGTTCAGCAAATCGCGCGGCCGGCGCATCGTGTTTACCGGCGAGCGTTTTTCCGCGGCGGAGCTGTATCGCCTGGGCGTGATCGAATGGTGCGGCCCGCGCGAGCAGTTGATGGATGAGGCAATGAAAATCGCGCGCAACATCGCCTCCAAAAGCCCGCTGGCGATCAAGCTGGCGAAAGAGGCCTACAACGTGGTGGAAAACATGCCGCAACGCGACGGCTACCGCTTTGAACAAAACATCACCGAGCAGTTGTCGCACACCGAAGATGCGCGTGAAGCGCAACGCGCGTTCGCAGAGAAACGTAAACCCGTGTTCAAGGGGCGCTGATGGCTGATAGCCGCCGGGGCGTTTACGCTCACGAAGAACTCACGCGGCTTTTCAATCCGCGCAGTGTTGCCATTTACGGCGCGTCGCCCAATCCCGTGTCCATCGGTGCGCGCACCATCGCCAATCTTGCGCGCTTTCAGGGGAAGCTGTACCGCGTCAACCCGCGCTACGACAAAATCGGTGACGCGCCGTGTTATCCGTCGATAGCCGCAGTGCCTGAAAAGCCCGACTGCGTGGTGCTGGCGATGCCGCGCGATGGCATCGAGGCCGCGCTGCTGGATTGCGCGAATCACGGCACGGGTGGTGCGGTGATATTCGCTTCGGGCTATACAGAAACCGGCGCCGCCGAGCGCGTAGCAGAACAGGCGCGCATCACCGCCATTGCGCATGAGACCGGCATCAAGGTGGTCGGCCCCAACTGTCTGGGTTTCGTCAATTTTGCTTCCACGGCTTCGGTGTCGTTCGCCTCGGGCGAAATGCGCGTGGACCCGCCGCGCGGGCCGGCCATCGGCATTGCCAGCCAGTCAGGCGCGCTGGGTTTCGCGCTGGGGCAGGCGGAACGGCGCGGCCTGCCCATCAGCCACGTGCTGACCTTCGGCAACGGCGCCGACGTAAATATTGCTGATGAAATCGCCTACCTCGCGGGCGATCCGGGCTGCGCGGTAATCGCCTGCCTGTTCGAGGGCATGGCACATCCGCTGCAGCTGTTGGAAGCGGGCGAACGCGCATGGCGCGCGGGCAAGGCAGTGGTGATCTGCAAACTCGGAACGGGTAAGGCGGCGGCCACTGCCGCGCTGTCGCACACCGGGTCGTTGGCGGGTTCCACCGAGGCGTATTTTGCGATGTTCGAGCGCGCAGGTTTTGTGGTGGTGCCCGCCATTGAACATCTGATGGAGACGGCAGCCTTTTTTGCCAAGACAGGCCGGCCCAAGGCCAAAGGTGTGGCGGTGATTGGTGCATCGGGTGGCGCGCTGATAGCCTCCACCGACGCGGCCGAAGTGCACGGCGTGCCCATGCCGCAGCCGGAGGAAGAAACCCAACAGCGCCTGCGGCCCTTTGTGCCGGAATTCGGTGCACTGCGTAATCCGTGTGATCTCACCGCGATGATGACGCGCGATCACGCTACCGCCGGCAACGCGGTCGAAGCCATGCTGAGCAGCGATGCGTATGGCGCGCTGGTGTTGCCACACAGCACGCTGAGTCAGGGCAATGTCGCGCGCCTGCCGGGCATCAGTGCGGCGGGCCGCAAACTCGGCAAGCCGGTGTGCCTGCCGTTTTGCGGCGGCTGGCTCGCGGGCCCCGGTCTGCTTGAAGCGGAAAACGATCCGCATGTGCAGTGCTTTCAATCCATCGACCGCTGTTTTGCTACGCTGGCGGCATGGCACAAGCGTGATGAGCGAGTCAGCGCCGGGGAAAAACACGGACCGCGAACAACCACGCGAGTGTCGCCGGCGGATGCCGCGGGTAAAGCTGCACGGCTGATGGCCGCATCCAGCAACAGAACGCTCACCGAACGCGAATCCAAACAAGTGCTGGCCGCGTACGGCGTGCCGGTGGTGGGCGAACAGTTGGTGCAGTCAGCGGCGGAAGCGGTGAGTGCCGCTGAACAATTGGGCTTTCCCGTCGTGTTGAAACTGGAGTCGCCCGACGTGCCGCACAAAACCGAAGCCGGCGTGATCCGTCTCAATCTGCACACGGCGGCTCAAGTATCCAAAGCGTTCGATGAAATAATATTCAATAAAAACAAATACTTACAAAGCATTCCGCCCGGGCGCATTTACGGTGTGCTGGTGCAGCCGATGCTGCCAGCCGGGTTGGAAATCATGGTGGGCGCGCGCATTGATCCGCAGTTTGGCCCGTTGATTGTTGCCGGGCTGGGCGGCATTTTTGTCGAACTGCTGAAAGACACCGCACTGGAACTCGCGCCCGTCACGCCGTTGGAAGCGCACGCCATGCTGCACAAACTCAAGGGCCGCAAGTTACTCGATGGTTTTCGCGGCAGCGCGGCGGTAAATGGAGATGCACTGGCCGATGTGATCGTGCGCCTGTCGGAATTCGCCAGCGATCAGCAGGACGTGATCACCGAACTGGATGTAAATCCGCTGATCTGCGCCGGCGGCCGTGTGGTGGCGGTGGATGCCTTGATCGTGAAGCGTCTGTAGTATTCCACTACGCGATTTTGTATACGCGCGCAGCGGTGTCGTGGAACATCGCGGCACGTTCGCCCGCTGAATAATTCTTCGAGAAGCGCTTGAACGCGTTGTACATCACGTTGTAGGAGAACGACACCTTGTCCACCGGGAAATTGCTCTCGAACATGCAGCGTGCGGGCGTGAATTTTTCGATGCAGTAGCTGAGTATCGGCGCCATGTCGAGGGCGAGTTCTTCCGAACCGATGGGCTTGTGGCGCGTGTGCCAGTCAAAGCCGTTGCGCGTCATGCCGATGCCGCCGAGTTTCACCACCACGTTGGGGCAGGCGGCAACCGCGGCGATGCCGTTGCGCCAAGTGGCCATGACTTCCTCGTCGCGACCGCCATAAGGTCCCGTGCGCAACAGCCCGCCGACGTGATTGAGAATAATGGTGAGTTCCGGCACGGCCTTGGCGAAGGCCGCGAGTTCGGGCAACTGCGGGTGGTAGACCCAGCCTTCGAGGGCCATGCCCTTGCGTGCCAACACGCGCGCGCCGGCTCGAAATGGGTCGCTGGCCATCTGGCCCGGCATTTTGTGCGCCGCGGAGTTTTCCACTTCGGGGTGCGGATCCCAAGTCACCGAGTGGCGTATGCCGCGAAAACGGTTGGGGCTGGCGGTTTGCAGCGCATCCAGCACCGGCGCCACTTTGTCGCCAAGATTCAGGTTGGCGTGGCCGATGATCGCAGCCGCCGCACGTGGTGAACCGTACAAACCGCTCGCGCTGGCGGCGGCGATGCCCTGTACAAATTCCACTTCACCCACCGGACGCATTTCGTCCGCAACGGAGCCGCGTTCACGGTACATCGAACGGCACTCGATGAATACCGTCGAACGCACATTGTGTCCGCCGGTGATATCGGCGAGCAGTTCGTCGAGCAAATAGCGCTGATAGGGCGTGCGCTCGGCGCGGCGATCCCAGAAATGATGATGCGGATCGCAAATGGGGAGCTCAGGTTCGAGGATGGATTCCGTGGTCAGTGCGTGCCAGTCATTTCCACCGTAAGGCATGGAGTTCTCCCGATAGGGGTTGGACGAAGATCTTATGCAGGGGTGTAGTTGATCGCATTGCGCAGCAGCGTATCCCAGGCAGAACTTTCCCACGCACCGCGCATGACCGGGCGCTCGGCATCCTGCGGGCGGCCCTCGCGTGAGGCCGGATTGTGGCAATGGCCCAGCGCGAAATAGGTGACCACACCCTTGCCCAGGGCACGGGTGTAGCCGAGCACGCGCGTCTTGCCGTCGGGTTGCAGTGAGCTATCGGCTGGATAAAGCCGGGTCACGATATCGGACACGGCTCGTGCGCCGTAATCGGCAGTCAGCAATAGGTGTGTGTTCGCGGCATCCTGCAGCTCGACGAAGTACGGTTCGTCTTCGACTTCGAACGACCCACTCACGCCTTGTGTCAACGGATGGGTTGCATCGCGCACGTCGACTGTGAATTTGCACAATGGCGGATGTGTCAAAAACATGCAGCCCAGCAGCGCGTGATGTTCGGTCTTGACGGTACGGCGCTGGCGCACACCGTCCACGCGCTCGGCCCGCCCGCCACTGGTGCCATGCAACGCCAGCCAATGGCCGCCCGCTTCCAGCCACGGTTTAAGCGCGGCGCACTGCGCGGCATCCGGGTAGGGGCCGGCGACATAGGTAACAAGCAGCCGGCTTACCGCCAGCCATTTGGCGAGATCTCCAAAATCGTTGGCCACTGATGCCGGCATGCTTTTTTCGGCAAGCAGCGTCAGCAGCCGCAGCCGAGCGTGATCGTGGTCGTGTCCGGCGGGCGAGCCAGCCGGGAATCCGCCAGTGATGACGTGGGCCCGGGGAAATTTTATCTCTGCCATGGGGTGGCCTCGTTTGCGATAAAGGGTGCTTCCGCTTAGTATAATGCAGCTTTGTTATTCCAATGCAGTAACAGGCACGCTTCGCTGCTTGCTCTGACTGACAAAAATTGACGGAGGAAACAAATTGACACATTCACCGCGCGGTAGCCTGCAGGGATGGCTTTGGTGGTTGCTGCTGGCCGCCGCGTTGTTTGCCCGCGCAGGCTACGCTCAACAGCAAACCTTCCCCACCAAGCCGATCCGTTTCATCGTGCCGTTTTCCCCCGGTGGCGGCACCGACACGCTCGCGCGTGTGGTGGCGCAGAAAATGAGCGAAAACTGGGGACAATCCGTGGTGGTTGAAAACCGTACGGGCGCTGGCGGGGCAATCGGCACGGCGCTCGCCGCCAAGGCCGCAGCCGACGGCTACACCATGCTGGTGAGTTCGCCGGGCTTCGTCATAAGCGCGGCACTGCATGCGGGCAAGCTGCCGTATGACCCGATCAAGGATTTCACCGGCGTAACCAATATAGGCTACTCCACCAGTTCGTTGGTGATAGCACCTTCGCACGGCATCAAAACGGTGAAGGCGCTCATCGACTTTGGCCAGGCGCGGCCGGGCAAGGTTCTTTTCAGTTCCGGCGGGGCGGGTAGTTCTACCCATCTGAGTGCCGAACGCTTCCGGCTCGCGGCAGGCATCAAAACCGTGCACGTGGGTTTCAAGGGGTCATCGGACGCCCTCATAGAAGTCGTGGCCGGGCGCGTGCATTACGTGATTACCGGCCTCTTGACTACGCTGCCGTTCATCAAGGATGGCCGCGTTCTTGCTCTGGGCGTTACCGGGACAGCGCGCTCCCCGGTGTTACCGGATGTACCCGCCATCGTGGAAACGCTTCCCAACTTCAAGCGCGACGGCTCGCACATCATGCTCGCGCCCGCCGGCACACCGCGTCCCATCGTCAATCAGATCAGCCGGGAGGTGAAGCGCATTTTCGATCTGCCCGAAGTGAAAGAACGGCTGAAGAATTTTGATTATGCGTTGTCGCCCACCACGCCGGAGGAGATGGACAAAATCCTGCGCACTGATATCGAGTCGTTTACAGAACTGGTGGTGCAGTCCGGGCTGCGGGCGAAATAACAAGAAAAATGCGCGCGGCCTGCTTCACTTACCCCATCGTTGAATTGAAAGCACCCCCATCCAGCAACAGGTTTTGCCCGACAATAAAGCCCGATGACGCCGCGCACAAGAATGCGCACGCTTCACCGAACTCGAGCGGATCCCCAGGGCGTCCGGCGGGTGAATTCTTGAACGCTTGAGTAAGAAACTCATCGATTGGCAGGCCCGCCTTTTTCGCCGCTTCGACGCGGCCTGAGCGCAGGCGGTCGGTGAGGAACGGGCCGGTCAGATGGCCGTTGATGGTGACGTTGTGCCGCGCCACTTGCCGTGCAAGGCCGCCGACAAAGCCGGTCAAACCGGCGCGCGCGCCGTTGGACATGCCCAGTTCCGGAATCGCCGACTTCACCGAACCGGAGGTGATGTTGACGATGCGGCCACACATTCGCGCGATCATGCCGACGACCACAGACTTGATTAGCATGATGGGCGTGATCATGTTGCCGTTCACCGCTTTGGCCCAATCGGCTTCGTTCCAGTCACGAAAATCGCCCCGCGGCGGGCCACCGGCGTTGTTCACCAGAATGTCGGGATTGGGGCATGCAGCGAGCACCTTGGCGCGGCCTTCCGGCGTTGTGATATCGCACGCGATGGCTGTCACGCTGCGCCCGGTGGCGGCACGAATTTCAGCGGCAGTGGCTTCCAGTTCACTGGCGGTGCGCGAATTGATCACCAGATCAACGCCGTTTTTCGCCAGTGCCATCGCAAACGCGCGGCCCAGCCCCTTGCTGGCGGCACAGACGATGGCTTTTTTGTCCTTGATGCCCAGATCCATGATGTACTCCTTGATTGTTGGTGATGACCCTTGTGACGAAAACAGGAAAGCGTTCGGCGCCGGCCAATGTATCGCGCGGCGCGCGCCACGGTCAACCAAGGGTTGCCGTACAATAGGGCGGCCTATCAATCTTGCCTGCGCTGCTGATGCGGGGAGCCGCCGAGCAATGTTCACGCCATGCGTCACGGCAGGGGCGATTCAGCATCAACCTGACAAATCAGCGCACCAACCAGCCATCCGGAGCGAATAGTCATGACCGCAAAACTATCCCCAGCCGCCGGCCAGTACTACAGCAGTTCACCTTACCGCGAAGCGTTTGACATCACGTATCCGCAGGAAAATCTGGAAGGCGAGATGTACCAGTATCGTTGCAAATTCTGCAAGATCATCACCACGGACATCAACGGACGGCTGGAAAATCACGCAGCGGATTGCGAGTACCGGTTGTCGCGCGCGCAATAACAGGTAGCGGCAGCGGCATGTCTAGATGGATATACTGTAAGTATATGTTTTTATTGATTATTTTATAGCCGACCGTGGGACGCAATAGGGCAATTTGGATACCATGAAGCATCCGCATCGCGCGACCATTGTCGCGATCATTACCGGTGGTTGGGTCGTGTTCAGTTCAACCGCGTATTCGGTGAGGGCCGCCGACTACCCTGCGCGGCAAGTGCGCGTGGTGGTGCCGTTTCCGCCAGGCGGCGGCGCAGACACGATTTCGCGCACGATTTTCTCCAAGTTGAGCGAAGCGTTTGGGCAACAGTTCATCATCGACAATCGCGGCGGCGGTTCGGGCACCATCAACGCCAAGGCCACGCCCGATGGGTATACGATTTTGCACGATGCGACGGGACACTCGATCAACCCGGCGATGTTCGCCAAACTGCCGTATGACACCGCACGCGATTTCGAGCCGGTGTTTCTCGCTGGCGTGGTGCCCAACCTGCTGGTGATGCATCCGTCGGTCAAGGCCGCCAACGTGCCCGAGCTGATCGCGTTGGCGAAATCCACCAGGGAAGGCTTGAATTGGGCCTCATCCGGCACCGGCAGCGTGCAGCACATGGCACTGGAGCTGTTCAAGGTCAGTGCGGGCATCCCGCTCAATCACATCCCGTACAAGGGCGGTGGGCCCGTACTGATCGATTTGGTGGGTGGACACATCAAGTTTTATTTCAGCAATGCGGCGGCATCCACCGGCCACGTCAGGGCCGGCACAGTGCGCGCCATCGCGCATACCGGTCGCGGGCGGCTGTCGGCATTTCCCGATCTGCCGCCGATGGCCGATACGCTGCCGGGCTACGAAGCGTTTGAATGGAACGGCGTATTCGTGCCCGCGAACACCACGCGCGCCATCGTCACGCGGTTGAACGCAGGGCTGAACGAGTCGCTACGCACACCGGCAGTGACCGACCGGCTCGCTGCGCTCAGTGTGCAGACACGCGCCAACTCGCCGGCGGAGTTCGGCAGTTACGTCAAAGCCGAAATCGCCAAGTGGGGCAAAATCGTGCGTGGGGCGAATATCAAGGTGGAGTAAGACTGACTGACGTGGCCGCGTGGCAGTGAAAGCACTCAAAGCTTCACCGCGTGCCATGGTCACCTTGGCATCACAGTTCGAGCAGCTCGAACCCGCTCTTGTCGGCAGCACAATCCGGGCAGGTCCAGTCCGCCGGCACGTCTTCCCAGTGTGTTCCGGGTGCGATGCCGTCCTCCGGCACACCCTTTTTTTCCTCATAGGCAAATGCGCACAGCAGGCACTGGTATGACCGCTCGCCGGGTTTGGCGCCCTTGGTCGCGACGTCTGACTGCGTCACCGGGTTGGGGAATCTGACGATGAGTCCTTCCAGGCCCTCGGCCCCCGCGCGAATTTCATAGGGGCCTTCCTGGTTCGAGACGTACACCAGCGACATCGCCTTCGCTTCTTTACTGTCGTGAATCAGGCTGCCCTTTTGCACTACGACGAACAATCCTTCCCCAATTGAAGGGTCGGGCGTGAGCGCCGTCGTGCCCGGCTTCATGCACAAGGTGTAGGTCGCGAGCCCATGTTGGTCTTGTAGCTCTGGAACCGCTTGCAGCGCCACGCTTTGCGCACCCACGTCAGGGAACTGCACGTCATGCGAAACTTGCCACGGATTGCGGTTGGGCATCTGGTTGAGTGCGGCGATCGCCTCCGCTTCGTGTATCGCACCGGTATCGGGACGGGAACGGATGATCAGACAGGTCAGACTGCTGTCGTCTGCAGCCGTGAACGGGCCGTAAGGCGTGTTCGGGCGCGAAAAATGGACGGTGTTGGTCTTGATGTCGCGGCGCCCCAGCTTGCCCCGGCCACCGAGCATAATCTGGTACTGCGGGACATCGTGGAAATGCGGCGTGGAGAGCCGGCCGGGCGAGAACGTGATCAGCGAGGCGAGCGGTAAATCAGGGTTGCCGCGTTTGCCCAACAATGGCGTCACAACGTTTTTGGAACCGTCGACGCCGGTCCGGGTGACTTGATTCAATTTCGCATCGTCATACGCTATTACCGTTGCCATTTCGTTCTCCCTGTATGTTTACCCTGTGTGTACTGACCGCCCGCCCCACCCGTTGGGGCAGAGGCTATTTTGCATAAAGAACATGAAGCATGGAAAACCCATTCAGTATAGTCGGAGCCCAATGCTTTTGCGTACCGCCTTGCCACCCGCGCGCAGCAGGCTTACCGCACCCGCACAAATTTATCCACGCTCTGATCCACGGTCAGTCCGGCGTAAATATCGCCGCGTGAATCTACGCCCACGCCGTGCACATGGCGCGTTTCCAGCCTTGTAAGCACATTGCCCGCGTTGTCGCGCAAGCAAATATACGCAGGTTTGTCGTCGTACTCCTGTTCGGCGATGTAGAAGATGCCGTCCTTGCCGAGTGAGATATCGTTGGGGCCGCCCATGCCGGTCCACATCCCCAGCAGTTGGCCGTCGGGCGTCAGCAGTTTGATGCGGCGGTTGGCGCGGTCGGCGATATACAACGTGCCGTTGCCGTCGATGGCGATGCTGTGCGGCAGATGGTATTCGTAGTCACCCTTGCCCGGCGTGCCCCAGGATTCCTTCAAGCGACCGTCGCTACTGAAACGATGCACGCGGCAATTGCGGTAACCGTCGGTGACATAGATGTCGCCATTCGGATGCGGCATCATTTCTGTTGGATGATTAAACGGCCCGCCTGCGCGCTCCGCCAGCCAAGGCGATTTGACATTGCCGGTATCTGAATGCACGCCACGCCGGCCCAGCACCATCAGCGGACGGCCATCGAGCGTAAACGAGACGCACACCGAATCGGGCCGGTCTGTCGTAAAGGCAATGTCGTTGACGATCTTCAGGCCATGCGCTTCTTTGATTGCGCCGATGCCCCACGTGCCGAGGTAATTGCCGTCGCGGTCGAACACCACCACGGGCGGATCCTTGCGCTGAAAAACGTAGACGCGATCCTGCGAATCGGTGGCCACGCGGCTTACGACACCCAATGATTGCCCCTTGGGCATTTTGGGCCAGTCGCGCACGAGCTCGTAGGTATGGCTGCCACTGCCGTGTTGTGCCATGACGACATCCTTATGAAATCAGTGGAGCGATGATCTTACGCTGCTTGAAGCGCGTAAGGCGAACGAAGGCTAAAATGGGCAACAGCGTAACTTTCGCATGAGCACTAATTGCACATCATGGACGCGTCAATTTCGGGCTCAATAGTCTTGTTCGTCACCGTGGCGGGAACGGCCGCTGCCCAGAGTTATCCTACGAAACCCATACGGTTGATCGTGCCGTTTGCCACCGGCGGCCAGTCGGACATCATCGCGCGCGTGATGTCACAAAAGCTGGCCGAGTCATTGAAGCAGCCCGTGGTGGTGGATAACCGGCCCGCTGGCAGTGGCACTGTTGGCACCGAGATGACCGTGCGCGCCAATCCCGACGGCCACACGCTGGTGATGGTGTCGGCCGCTTATGCCGCAAACGCAGCGCTCTACAACCTGCCGTATGATCCGGTAACCGACGTGGCCACCGTCGCCTTGATCGGTGAAAGCGGATTCATCGTATCGCTGCATCCGTCAGTGCCGGTAACCAACGTCAGAGAGTTGATTGCCCACGACAAGGCAAACCCCGGCAAACTCAACTATGGTTCCGGCGGCACTGGCGGCAGCAACCATCTTGTGACGGAATATTTCAATCTGATGGCCGGTACGCGCATGACGCATGTGCCGTACAAAGGCGGGGGCCCGGCACTAAACGATTTGATCGGCGGACAGATCCAGGTCTTCATCGGAACGCTGTCGGCTATGCTGCCGTCGGTTAGAGCAAATCGGGTGCGCGGCATCGCGGTGACCACAGCCAAACGCGCGCCCGCGATTCCCGAGGTGCCGTCGGTGTCCGAAACGGTACCCGGCTATGAAGCCATAACTTGGGCCGCCATTTTGGGCCCGAAGGCATTGCCGAAGGAAATCGTAGTGCGGCTGAACAGCGAGATCGACCGCATACTGCAATTGCCCGACGTGAAAACACGCATGGCGGGCCTCGGGATGGATATCGCCGGTGGCGCGCCAGAGCGTGCACGGACTGTGCTCGCGCGCGAGATCGCCATCTGGAAAAAGGTCGTCAAAAGCGCCAACATCAAAGTGGATGGCTAAGGATTGATAAACGCCAAAGCCGGTCGAGGTTGGGCGGCAACGCAAAGAGGACGCAATGCGTAAGTATTTGTTTTTATTGATAATTTATTCATGCGCGGCCACGGCACAGAATTATCCGTCGCGCCCAATCCGCCTCATCGTGCCGCAAGGCGCGGGCGGTGCCACCGATATCATTGTGCGCATCACGGCCCAGCGCATGAGCGAGCAGATGAATCAACAAATAGTGATCGACAACCGTACGGGGGCAGGTGGCACGATAGGTGTTGAGATTGCCGCCAATGCCGCGCCTGACGGCTACACCCTGGGGTTGTCGGCCACCTCCTCCCATGCGATCAACCCCAGTCTGCGCAAGGTTGCCTATCATCCCCTGCGCGACTTTGACGCCGTTAGTCTTGTTGCTTCCACACCTCTTGTGCTGGTCGTGCATCCCACGCTGGCTGCGCAAACCGCGGAAGAACTCATCAAGCTCGCGCGGATCAAGCCAGGCGTCATGCAATATGCGTCAGCGGGCAACGGCACCATGCCGCACGTGGCGATGGAGTTAATGAAGGCTATGGCTAAAATGGATATGCAACATGTGCCCTACAAGGGCAGCCCGCCAGCGCTCGCGGATGTCCTGGGCGGACGCGTGCCAGTCTATTTCGCTGGCGTGCCTTCGACCTTGCAGCACATCAAGGCGGGTCGCGTTCGCGCACTGGGGTCGACCTCGCTTAAACGTACCATTGCAATGCCCGATCTTCCTGCTATTGCCGAAAGCGCTATTCCCGGCTATGAAGCGGTGCCGTGGATCGGTCTGGTCGTGCCCGCGAAAACACCCAGGGCCATCATTGCGCGTCTGAATCGCGAAGTGGTTACAACACTGGCTGCGCCAGACGTGCGTGACCGGTTGCTGGCACACGGTGCGGAGCCCGGGGCCGGCACGCCCGAAGCACATGCCAGCTATATCGCCAGCGAACTAAAAAAATGGGGCAAGTTGGTAACGGATATCGGTGTGAAAATTGATTAGTTTCACACCCTGATACAGGCCGCGAAGTGGCCCGGGCGAACCTCGCGTAACGGCGGCCGTTCAGCCTTGCAGGCGGCATCCGCCAGTGGGCAACGGGTGTGAAATACACAACCCGGCGGCGGGGCCAGCGGGCTGGGCACTTCCCCACCCAGCACACGGTGCTCGCGCTGCGCCTCAATCACCGGATCCGGCACCGGCACCGCTTCCAGCAATGCCTGCGTATAGGGATGCAGCGGCTCGGCGTAGAGGGCATCGCGATCCGCAATTTCCATCACGCGGCCCAGATACATCACGATCACGCGGTCCGAAATGTGCCGTACCACGGCCAGATCGTGTGCAATGAACAAATAGGTAAGGCCCAGTTTCTTCTGCAAATCTTCGAGCAGATTGATGATCTGCGCCTGAATGGATACGTCGAGCGCTGATACCGGCTCGTCGCACACAATGAACTCCGGCTCCATCGCCAACGCCCGGGCTATACCTACGCGTTGACGCTGGCCGCCAGAAAGCTCGTGCGGATAGCGGCCGGCCATGTAATCAAAAAGACCCACCTGCAACAGCAGTTCACGCACCCTGGCATTTGCCGCCTTCCTGTCCGGCTGCAATTGGTACACCAGTAGCGGCTCGGCGATGATGTCGCCGATGGTCATA
>SYEN01000087.1 GCA_005800795.1 Burkholderiales bacterium
AATAAACAATTGTCGGCTAAGTCCGACAGGCTGCTAGACCCCCCGTATCGCCCGTCGCGTTCAGGGCGCGCACACGCGACAATGCACCTTGCCGCAATATGCGTAATAACGCATAGTCATCGCGCACGAAAAAATTGTCTGGATGGGCGGCAGTAGGGAAGACGCCAAAGCGTTTCCAGACAACGTGGTGGACGACATGGGACACCAATTGTTTCTGGTGCAATGCGGCCTTGAAGCGGATGACTGGAAGCCCGTGCCTAGCCCCTAATTGCGCTTCCAAAATCGGAGCTACCCTTCGAGGAGCGCCTGTGGCGGATCATCCTCCAGGCTGATGTGTTCAAGGCGCCATTGCTTGAAGTGAAGTGAGTTGCCATATGACAGGGCTTGATCCGACATGACATCGCAGTATTCCAGTCGGATATTGCGCCATGAATTGTCCTTACTCCGAAATGCCTTCTCGAAGGCTTCTTCAATTTGATCGGAGGCGCTTCGTGTTGCCGCCTCGGCTTCGGGCTCATTCTGGGTTGTGTCGTACAAAAGATAAATTCCGAGGCGATAAAAATCATCCGGGCCGTTGCGCTGGATATCTTCCCCGCCATCAACATCGAAAAATACGGCAATCACATGCTTTCCTGCAGCGTTGAGTGCTTTTTCAATTCGGCGTGGCAATCTGGCTTCTTTCAAGCGTCGCTCGAATTCATCCGGAAATGCTGCACGCCGGTATCGTGCGGCGAGCCATCGCTGCAGAATAGATAGGCCCTGTGCGTCAAGGTTAACGTCCGCCCTTGGGTCGAACGGTGCGAGGTCGCTTTTCTGGACGAATGATTTGTGGGTCGCCAATAACTCGACAGCTATCGGCCCTTGTAGCCCTTGGAATTCGATCTGCAATCGACGAGCTGACTTGGCGTGGCTGTCTGCTTTGATTGCGTCAATGATGCGTCCAGTCACTAATTCCACGAGCGGTTCCCGTTCTGGATCCGCCGCCAAGTCGCAGTCATGCAAGATTACGACGACAAACGTGCGTTCCGGAGACTCAGGATGAGATAGGGCAAGAACCTCGCTGGCATTATCCGGGAGTACAGACCCCTGATGCCAGTAAGTTTCACGTGACCATTCAGCCATGCTGCCTGATCACGAGCGCTCATCAAGCATCGGCACACCAAAATCGTCTCGTGGCACAGTCGGTTTTGCCCTGCCTGCCAAACGCGATGCCAATCGTTCCCGTTGCTTCGCTTCACGGACAACTACCTGTGCCAGCACAAGTGCGGCATTGGCGGCTGAGCCCCCCTCGCGCACCACTTCAAGCAACGACTTGTTACCGGCAATCTTGCGGCGAAGTAGCTGGGATGATCCGTCTATGCCAGTTGTGGCGAGCGCATCGGCGGCCCTAGCAAGATCGTCTAGCTTTGCCGCATTCTCTGGCGCAGTCGGTTTTCCCGCTTGCCAGTCATAAATAGCCTGACGTGACACGCTAAATAAATTTGCCAATTCAGTGATCGTGGGCTTGAGGACGTCCCGAATGCGGCTCAAGTTCTCTGCTGAGGTGCGAACGATGTCTGTTTGCGCGGCGTTATCTACCTTACCGGGTAAATCATTCAACAGAATGGGCCTGTAGCCTTGGTCGCTACGCTTGGTCCAATAGTCAGTTGTCGAGTATCCGCCGGTTCCGACAAGGAGTGCGCATGCCAAAGCGTAATGCTTCATTCCTCTGCTTTCACTGGTGATCGCATCAACCAGTGTCGTTTTACTGACCCGAGCACCACTTGTTTGCATAGTTGCGTACATACGGGCTCCTAGTTACCTCCAAGAATGTAGTGCGTGTTCGGTGACGGTTGCTTCAAACACTTTAATGATCTCGTCATGCAGCGCGTGCAATTTTCCCTTAAGTGTATCTAGGTCGAATTTCTCTCTAGCTTCGAATGATCCATCGGTGTCGATGATGGCATAAACGCCACCAATCTTTTTGAAACGTTCTGCAGGTTCCAGACCGATTGGCTGCAGATCTGGCGGGAACGCTAACTGTTGACTATTTTGAATAATTGTTCGAGACAATACATTGCCGACTGGTGTACGAATTTGTGTTTCAGAAAAAGTTTGCAATACGCTTGCATCATTGCTCATTCGGTTTCCGATTCCTAACACTTCGGGTACGAGATACTTTGGCAGATCGCTTTCCCCGCCCGGTGGCACCACGGCATCTAAATATCGAATTCCAATACGCTCTGAAAAGCTAAACGACAGTGCTTTGTGCGCGATTTCCAACCCCATTAAAAATGCTCCGTAGAAGGTTGCAAACGTGTCGTAATCTGTCGACTGAAATGACAATGAATTTTGATCGAGGATAAACCCCCGTGTGCGCTCCATATTTGAAAACGTGAATCGCTCAAAACGCAATTGCTGTGGTTGGTCCTGCTTGGTGTCGCCAGAGGTAGAGGAGATGCTGCCAAGATTTAATGTGACGACCGTAGCTCTCTGAAAATCAGCATAGCCAGCCTTGCGCATGCTTTCTTGGATGCCTGGAATGTAGCTCTCGAGGCTCAGGACAGGGTTATGCCTTACTTGGGCGAGCGTGAAATACACTGGAGCATTGGTCATTTTTGTTCCCACCACGCCTCCTTACTTGACAAATGGCTCGACACTTTACACTGCGATTGACAAATTGCAAGCTTAAGCATGACGGCGATTTGCAATCAATAGGACTGCGCTCAATTATATCGCTGAAATATTATAAGTATATGATTTTATTGAATTAAATATAAATTCATTTACGCGTGCTCGTGTAAACGTGGTCTTTCTGATCGTGATATCATTTACTTTAAATTGATATCATTCTATGCATAAAGCGCCATGGCCTCCGTCACCATCCGCAACCTCTCTGACGAAACACACCGTGCCCTTCGGGTGCGCGCGGCTACCCACGGGAGAAGTACCGAAGCCGAGATTCGGGACATTCTTGATCAGGCAACGCGCCCCCCTGAGCGCGTAAAGCTCGGTTCCCTGTTGGCTCAAATTGGCCGTGAGGCTGGTGGCGTTGAACTCAATATCGAACGTGATCAAACGCCGACCAAGCCGATCAGCTTCGAATGATTCTGCTCGACACCAATGTGCTGTCCGAGCCTTTGCGCGTGGCACCGAATGCCAACGTGCTGGCGTGGATAGACGCGCAGGCCATTGAGACTTTATTTTTGTCCGCGATCAGTCTCGCAGAACTGCGATTCGGAATTGCCGCCCTGCCGCAAGGGCGGCGTCGCGAAACACTGCAATCCAGCCTCGATCAACTGGTGCTGCCGAATTTCAACGGGCGCATCTTGCCGTTCAGGGATTCGACGTCACAAGCCTATGCGGATATGCGGGCGCGCGCCCGCGCGTCAGGCAAGGCCATTGCGCCCACCGATGGCTACAACGCGGCAATCGCGCTGGAGCATGGTTTAGCGGTGGCCACTCGCGACAAGTCGCCATTTGAGGCCGCTGGCGTCACTGTTATCGACCCGTGGGCATGGGTCGCACACTGAACTGTCGCACAGCCAACTGAATTTGGCTTGCGGGCGTAGCGAATTGTCATCTATTGACAGTGCCTCACGGGGATCATCCCTGTGAGGCACCTGCAACATCAGCCCCGCTTGCCGCTATTTCTCATTCGACAACACCGCAGTACCCGCAGCCGAAAGCATGCCGCCCATGCCGTTGACCAGCGACAGCTTCACGTTTGGCACTTGCCGTGCACCGCATTCGCCGCGCAATTGGCGCGTGGCTTCGATCAGCGGGAACATGCCGTACATACCGGTGTGCGTATATGACAGGCCGCCGCCGTTGGTGTTGATCGGCAGCGATCCGCCCGGCGTCGACTTGCCGTTTTCGAAGAACGAGACGCCCTCGCCGGGCTTCGCGAAGCCCATCGATTCGAGCATAATCGGCGGGCCGGAGGTAAACGCGTCATACAGCATCAGGTGATCGAAGTCGCTGTGTTTGACGCCGGCCATCGCAAAGGCGCGTGCGCCGGACATGCGTGTGGCCTCGCTCAACGGCAGGCCTTTCATCTGCGTCACCGACACGTGCTCGGTGGCCTCACCTGTGCCACGCACGTAGACGGGCTTCTTGGCGCAGTCACGCGCCCGATCCGCGCGTGTCAGCACCAGCGCACCCCCGGCATCCGTGACGAGGCAGATGTTCAGCACGGTGAACGGGTAAGCGATCATCCGCGCCTTGAGCACCTCCGCGATGGTTAAAGGATCGTGGTACATGGCCTTCGGGTTCAGGGCTGCCCACTGACGCGTGGACACCGCCACCTGCGCCCACTGTTCGAGCGTGGTGCCGTACTCGTGCATGTGCCGCGTGGTGATGAGGCCGAACCACGTCGGCGGGGCGCCGAAGCCGTAAGGGATTTCGTAGCAACCTGCGATGCTGGTGTCGCGCACCCGCGTCACGCCCACCTGCGAGCGGCCGCTTTCACCGTGGGTGATGACCGCGACATCGCACAAGTGGTGATGCAGCGCCGCTATCGCGTGCTCCACCATGATGATGAAGGAGCAGCCGCCCACACTGGTGCCGTCAACGTAGCGTGGCGTGACGCCCAGTGCTTCGGCGATCAGCGCCGGTGAATGCGCACCGGCGGTGAAAATGCCATCCACATCACTGACCTTGAGGCCGGCATCCGCGACGGCGTTGGTGATGGATTCCAGGTGCAAGGCCATCTGACTCTTGTGCGGCAAAATGCCCATTTCGTCGCTTTCGGCTGCGCCGACGATGCAACAACTATTTGAAAGCTCGCGGAGCTCACGTGGGGTGTCTTGTTGAGCCATGATTAATTCGCCTTGGCAGGTTGGAAGAACGGAAGGGTGAAGTTGTCATTCAGCTTGGTGTAGACGGCTTGCACCGGCATGTCGCATTTGATCAGCGCCGGATCGGGCTTGATGTCGATGAGGTTCGACAACATGCGCGGCCCTTCCTCGAGTTCGATCATCGCGAGCACATACGGCAGGGGTGTCTTCACCGCGGGGTTGAACGAGCGGTGGAGGATCTCGAAGGCGTAGAGCTTGCCACGGCCGCTCGCCTCGATCCACGTCAGGTTGCGCGAGTGGCAGTGCGGGCAGATGACGCGCGGGTAGAAATGCGCTTTCCCGCAGTCCTGACATTTTGGCAGCATGAGCTTGCCTTGCTTCAAGCCTTCCCAATACGGCTTTGCCTCAGGCGCCAGCGGCGCCGGCAACGGACGGTCGAGTTGTTCCATAAATCTCCCTTGGTTTTACGTAGCTATCGTGCGGATTAATGGTGCGGTTCTATGTAGCGGGTCCGATTCTAAACTGGGCATTGGGTAAACGCGAAACCTGCCCTGCACGGCCGCGGGGCGCGTGACAGCCTGTAACGGGTTGGATGCAACTCGCTGACGGAGCGCCTATTGCGTGTTTAAAATAAATCAATTAAAACAATAGGTTACGAAAAAACATCAAAAATTACCCAAAGCGCCAGCCTTGGGCAGCCACCGCAGTTGCGGTAGCATCACCCCATCAAAACCAACCGGGAGACTGACATGACCCTCGCACAACAAATCGCGGAACGCGTGGTGGCGATGCGCGCAGACAATTTGCCGCAGGCCGCACTCGACTGGAGCCAGGTGGGCGTGATGGATACGCTGGGCTGCACGCTGGCGGGTGTGGCGGAAGAAGCGCCGGCGAAAGTCGCGGAGTTGATTGGCGTCAACCTTTCCGGCGGCGAAGCTTTGGTGCTGGGCACAGCGGGCCGCGCCAGCGCGCTGGATGCCGCGCTGATGAATGGCGTGGCTGCGCACGTGCTGGATTACGATAATGGCGGTGCGCACATGGGCGGGCATGCGTCGGCGGTGATGGTGCCGGCGCTGCTGGCGGCGGCAGAGGCGTTTGATTGCAGCGGGCAGGATGTGCTGGTGGCGCATGCGGCAGGCTTTGAAACCGGCTCACGGCTGGGGCGCGCAGTGCATCCGATGCATTACGAATCCGGTTGGCACCCGACCTCCACCGTGGGCGTATTTGCCGTGGCGGCAGCGTGTTCGCGTTTGCTCAACCTGACCGCAGAACAAACCGCCACCGCGCTGGCGATCAGCACCTCGTTCGCGGCGGGCACCAAGGCCAATTTCGGTACTATGGTGAAATCGCTGCACGTGGGCCAGTGCGCGCGCGGCGGGCTGATGGCGGCACTGCTCGCCCGCAAGGGTTACACCGCAAACCCCGATGCCTTCAGCCACAAGCAGGGCTATTTCAATCTGTTCAATGGCCCCGGCAAGTTTCATGTGGAGAACGTCATGGATAACTGGGGCGCGCCGCTGGATATCATCGAGCCGGGCGCTGCGTATAAGCTGTACCCCTGCTGCTACAGCACGCACGCGGCGGTGGAGGCGGCGCTGAATCTGGTGCGCGAACATGGCCCGTTCAAGGCCGACGAGATCGAGCGCGTGAATTCCTACACCCACGCACAACGCCTGCCGCACACCGACCGGCCGCAACCGAAAACCGCGCTGGAAGCAAAATTCAGCGTGCAGTATTGTGTGGCGCGTGCCTTGCTCGACGGCCATGTGCTGATGCGCGATTTTGATCCGCAATCGTTCGGCCAGCCCGCGATGCAAAATCTGCTTGCGCGCGTGCAGGCCACGCCGCATCTGGATGGGCAGTTCGATCCGGGGCAAACAGCGGCGGCCGAAGTCAAAATTACCTTCAAGAGCGGCAAGAGCGTGTCGTCGCGCGTGATGGCGCCGCTGGGCAAAACCTCGGCCAACCCGATACCCCCCGCGCAGTTGAAAACCAAGTTCGAGGATTGTGCCGCCAGCGTGCTGCCCGTGGCCCAGGTAAAGAAAGTCGCTCAAGCGCTCGATCAGTTTGCGGCAGTGAAATCGGTGCGCGAGTTTATGCGGTTACTGGAGGTGCCGGCTGCAGGGGCCAAGGATGTAGCCCAGCGGCGCGTAGCGTGATGGCCAGTCACTAGAAATTATTCAATAAAAACAAATACTTACAAAGTATCGCCCAATGAGCGTTCGAGGCGGAACTCAGAGTGGTTCCGCTACCCGCATCAACCACAACGGCCGTCTCTGCCGACTGTTGTGCTTTGTCGTCGTGCTTTGTGTTACCGCGGCGTGTTACGTCGTGTCGCCACGGTGCGCCGCTCTTTCTCCCCCTTGAGCGGCGGCACATAGATATCGAGCACTTCGGCTTCCCGCAGCACCGAGAAACCGCGCCGGTCTTTCCCCGGGAAGATTTTCGACAAGAGGGACTTCTTCTGGGTCCTACGCTCTTGGCGCTCTCTGCGCCCATCTGCAGGTTTATTGGGGGAGTCGCTCATGTTCCTGTGCTCCGATGAATTCGATGTAATGAGACATTATTGTAATGAAATTCCGTGCTGGCGGCATCCACGCGCAAGCGTACCGTAGCCGCTCCGCTGTCAGGCTTGCGCCTTCGCCCGGCCAAATAACGCCAGCGCGACTTTGCGCGCCTCGCCATGATCCACCACCGGCGCTGGGTAATCACGCCCGATGACACAGCCTGTCTTTTTTTGTTCGTCCGCGCTCATAAGCCAGGGCGCGTGGATGTGTTTTGCGGCCACGGACGCGAGTTCGGGGACGTATTTTTTGATGAAGCGGCCGTCGGGGTCGAAGCGCTGTGATTGGGTGACCGGGTTGAAGATGCGGAAGTACGGTTGCGCGTCGCAGCCGGTCGAGGCGGCCCACTGCCAGCCG
>SYEN01000088.1 GCA_005800795.1 Burkholderiales bacterium
ACCTTGTGAACAAGCGCGGAAAATGTGCCGGGCAGCACGGATTTGTCAGAACATTTCCTGGCTCGCCTATTTTTTGAGCAATACGGCGTCGCGCGCCCCAGAGCTGGTTCTATCAACGTTTCAGCACACTGAAAAGATTGTAAAAATCGTCCGTCCACAGACGGAAATTCGGGTCATGCGGCAAGGATTTCGCCACCTTTGCCAGCGGCGCCGCGTTTAGTATCGACGGGTTGCGCGTGACGATAATCTGATCTGTCGATGACAACCAGTAATCCACGTTACTGGTGTAAGTGCCTTCAGGTTCATCGGTCACCATCACTGCCTGCATGCCAAATTCGTTGGCAAGCCGCGCCACCACCGGCGCGATATCCACGAAACGGTTGGTCGCCTGAAACACAATCACACCGCCGGGCGCGAGATGCTTGACATACGCCTGCATCGCCTCACGCGTGACCAAATGCATGGGAATCGAATCGCCGGCAAAGGCATCGATGGCTAGCAGATCAAAATTCTGCGGTGCTTCGCGCTCCAGACTGAGGCGGCCGTCGCCAAGCACCACGTCTATCTGTGCGGGGCTATCTTTCAGGAACGAAAATTCCATCATTGCCACCGCCGCCACCTGCGGATCAATCTCGTAAAAGCGGAACTGGTCGCCTTTGCGGGCATACACTGCTATTGCACCCGCGCCCAACCCGATCACGCCAACGCGGCGCGGCGCCTCATTGTTCAGCCCGCGCAGGCTGGCAAACGCTCGCCCGTAACCGCTGCTCTCGCCAAAATAAGTGGAAGGCCTGCGGCGAACCGCCTCGCCCAGCAACTGCCCGCCGTGGTTGATATGGCCGTGGTACATCACGCGAAAAGGCACCGGATCGGGGAAATCCTTGGTGCGCACCACACCGTAAAAATTGCGCACCATGACGCGGACGCCGGCGGCATATTCCGTGACGTTCTTGATAACGAAGCCGGCGGTCACAGTCGCCACCACGAACGCCAGCGCCGCCGCCCATCGCGGCTGTGCCAGTGCGTTCCAAAACAGCAGCATCGCACACGCAGCCAGAACAATGCCCAGCTCGAAATAGCCCTTGAGCAACAGTGGCGCGCCGATAGCAACCAGCAACGCACCCAGCGCGCCACCAATGGAAATCATCAGATAAAAGGTCGTCAGATGAGCGGGAGCGGGCCGTGCACGATACAACTCGCCATGGCAAAACATGCAGCATATAAACAATCCTACAGCGTATAACGGAGCGGCTACGTGCAACTCCAGCGATTCGGTAAACCACGCCATTGCCGGCAGCGCCACCGCCATCAGCACCAGAAACACTGGCCGCACATACCAGCGTGGATGATCGAAACACAGAATGAAGGTAATCAAATACAGCGCCAGCGGCACCAGCCACAAAAACGGAATCGAGGCGATGTTCTGCGTCAAGTGATTGGTAATGGTGAGCAGCAGACAGGATCCCATTGCCGCGTAGACAATCCACGGCAGGCGTTCGCTCCACGAAGGAGCGGGCGTTGCATCCTTCCCGGCGGTTTCTCCGGCCGCCGGCCCGGCCCCCTCCGTTCCCTGCGTCCCCTCCGCCCCCTGCGCGCTAACCCACGCCGTCGCAGCGCACAGCACCGCGAAAACAGCGTAGAGCGCCGACCAGCCGTACGACTGCACGGTGCTTCGCAGCCACGGCTCTATCGCCACCGGATACGATAGCAGTGCCAGCAGCGAGGCAAAGTTTGATAACGCAAACAGGCGGTACGGCACCGCATGCCGGTAGCGTCGCCAATACCAGCTTTGCAGCAGTGGACTGGTGGCTGACAACAGAAAATACTGCAGGCCGATGGTGACGCCCAGCAGACCGAGGATCGCCACGATCGGTGACGCGCCCGCCTCAGCACCGGGCTTCCAGCGCACATCGGGAATGATCGGCAACAGCAGCAGACTGACCGCCAATAGCGCGATATGAATTTTCGCCTGCGTGCGCGGCGCGACACGGCGCGATGTCCAGTCGGCATAGGCGTATCCCGCGAGCAGCATGCTTTGGAAAAACACCAGGCATACCGCCCATACCGATGCCGCACCGCCGAACCATGGCAAAATTTGCCGGGCGATGACCGGCTGCACCAGAAACAGCAAAAACGCGCTGATAAAAATCGTCGCAGCGTAGAGCGGCATAGTTTTTCTACATCATGGGACTTACGGTCCGAGGTATTACGCTGGCGAGATCTGCTGACAAAATGCGCTGGCGAATAACCTTGACGAAAAATTACGTAAGTATTTGTTTTAATTGAATTTTTTAAAATTCACGGGCCTCGTCTGCAGCCTGAATTCGACTCACCATTCCCCACGCAACAGTTTCTCCGCCCACAACACGGCCATCACTGCTTTAGCCTCGGTGATGCGTCCATCGCGTATCCAGTTCATCGCTTCTGCGACGGGCACATGCATGACTTCAAGAAACTCGTCTTCATCCAGCTTGCGCTCGGCTTGCGTGATGCCGCGCGCGAGATACAACTCGATGCGTTCGTTGGAATAACCAATGCCGGGATGCAGCGTGGTCAGATGCCGCCATTCAGCGGCCGTGTAACCGCACTCTTCAAACAGTTCACGCTTGGCGGTATCCAGCGGATCTTCACCCGGATCGATTTTGCCGGCGGGCACTTCAATGAAATGCCGGTCGAGCGGATAGCGATATTGCCGGATTAGCGTGATGGTCTTTTCGTCGGGCTGCGCGATGATCATCGACGCGCCCGGATGAATGATGTATTCACGCGTCGATTCATGACCGTTCATCAGGCGCACGCGATCGGATTTCACGTGCAGCAACTTGCCCTTGAATACCGTTTGGGAATCGAGCGGCTTTTCGCTCATGTCCAGCCCGGTTGTTTTATCGTCGCTCACGGGCATCTCCACGGGTTAAGGAGCCGGTCAAGACCGGATCATGGCACGTTTTGGCCGGTGGTCTCAGGTGACGGCTGCTTACAATGAAGCCAGTATGGCGCTCGCGCACAGCGCCATCAGCGGCTGCGGGAAAATGCCGAACCCCAGCACCGCCAGACCATTGACCGACAGCAGCCACTGCGCATCGCCGCGCGGGGCAATCGGCGTGGTATCCACAGGCTCATCGAAATACATCAGCTTGACGATGCGCAGGTAATAGAACGCGCCCACCAGCGAGAAAATCACCGCGATCACCGCCAGCCACACATGTCCTGCCTCGACAATCGCCTGCAGCACCGCAAACTTGGCGTAAAAACCCACGGTCGGCGGTACGCCCGCCATCGAGAACATCAGCAGCAGCATGAGAAACGCGTACCACGGACTGCGCTG
>SYEN01000089.1 GCA_005800795.1 Burkholderiales bacterium
ATTCTTGCGCGCAAATACCGAGCGGCGGTTGATTTTTGCACCCACCGCCAGCCCGAAGCGGATCGCACACTCCACCGCGCCATGGTTCAGCACCGGCAACACGCCGGGAAGCGCAAGATCCACTGCGCAGGCTTGGGTATTCGGCTCGGCGCCAAACGCCGTGGACGCACCGGAAAAGATTTTTGACACGGTGGACAACTGCGCGTGGGTTTCCAGACCGATGACGACTTCCCATTTCATCGCGTTACCTCCCCGATGGCTTTGGGTGCGCGAGTATGCCAATCCGTTGCCAACTGATACTGATGTGCCACGTTCAGCATGCGCGACTCGGCAAAATAATTGCCGATGATCTGCAAACCCACTGGCAGGCCGCCACTATCGAAGCCACACGGGATGGACATGCCCGGTAAACCCGCCAGATTGACCGCGATGGTGTAAATGTCCGACAAATACATCTGCACCGGATCGCCTGCTTTTTCGCCGATTTTGAATGCGGTGGAGGGGCTGGTCGGGCCCATGATCACGTCGCACCGCTTGAATGCCTCGGTGAAATCCTGCGCGATTAACCGCCGCAGCTTTTGCGCGCGAATGTAGTAGGCATCGTAGTAGCCGTGCGACAGTACATACGCGCCGATCAGGATGCGCCGTTTCACCTCCGCTCCAAAGCCTTCGGCTCGGGTTTTTTCGTACATGTCAGTGAGATCGGTGTAGTCCTTCGCGCGATGACCATAGCGAACGCCGTCAAAGCGTGACAGGTTGCTGGAGGCCTCCGCGGGCGCAAGCACGTAATAAACCGGCACCGAAAGCGCCATATTGGGCAGGCTTATTTCGACGGTTTCGCAGCCCAGCTTGCGGTAGTGCGCGATGGCCGCATCGACCGCGTTTGCCACATCGGGGGATGCGCCTGTGCCGAAAAACTCTTTTGGCAGTCCGATGCGCAGCCCGGTCAGCGGTTTCGCAAGGTCGCGCGTGTAATCTTCGGCGTCGCGCTGCAAACTGGTGGAATCGCGCGGGTCAAAGCCCGCCATGACGTTAAGCATCAGCCCCAGATCATCGGCGGTGCGCGCCATCGGCCCGCCTTGATCGAGGCTGGATGCAAAAGCGATCATGCCGTAGCGCGAAACTACGCCATACGTCGGTTTCAGCCCGCAAATGCCGGTAAAGGCCGCCGGCTGGCGAATGGAGCCGCCGGTGTCGGTGCCGGTGGCCGCCGGCGCTAAACGCGCCGCCACCGCCGCCGCCGAGCCGCCGGAACTGCCGCCGGGCACGCGTGCCAGGTCCCACGGGTTGCGCACCGCGCCGTAGAACGAAGTCTCATTGCTGGACCCCATGGCGAACTCGTCCATGTTGGTTTTGCCCAGATTGACCACGCCAGCCGCGTTAAAGCGCTCGATCACATGCGCGTCGTACGGCGACACAAAATTCGACAGCATTTTCGAGCCGCAGGTGGTTAGCCAGCCTTGCGCGCAAAATATGTCTTTTTGGGCGATGGGCACGCCCGTCAACTGTTGGGCCTTGCCTGCCGCCCGCATTGCATCGGCGGCGCGTGCCTGCGCTAAGCTGCGCTCAGCATCGACGCTGATAAAGCAATTCAAGGTCGAGTTTAAGTAATTGATTTTATTGATAAATTCTTGAGCTACCTCAGTGCTCGAGAACTTTTTAGCGGTAAAGCCGTCAGAAAGCTGGCGTAGTGTTGCCTGTAGTGGGTGGTATTGCATGCGGAAATGACTAGGTGCCGGGATACCGGTTAGCTGGGGGGATGACGCAAGGTATTCAAGGGCAATGCAAGGGCAGAGGTCCGGGCGGGGTTTTGTTGCGGTGCTATACGGTATCGCTACTCGATGACTTTCGGCACCAGATACAGTCCGGAATCGACCTGCGGTGCAGCGGCCTGGAACTGTTCGCGCAAATTGGCTTCGGTCACTGTGTCGGAGCGCAGGCGTTGCACCACATCCTGCGCGTGCGGCATTGGCGCGATGGCGCTGACGTCAACCGCCTGCATTTGCGCAATCAACTCGAAAATGCCGGTGAGCTGCGTGTGTGTGGCTTGCGCTTCCGCATCATTGATAGTGATGCGCGCCAAGTGGGCTACGCGCTTTACATCGTCCAGTGTCAATGCCATAAAATCGTGGGGAAATCGTAAACGGAAATTCTGCGAAAAGTTTCTTCAAAAAGCACACTGGCAAGGGTATCATAATCAGCTACCCCGGCTGCAATTTAAACCCTTGTGAGCCCCTGCGCCGCGTACTTCCTTTACTCGAAAGTCCCTATGTTTGGTTTCTTCGGCAGTTATCTTCAAGACGATCTGGCCATTGATCTGGGCACGGCCAACACCCTGATTTTCATGCGCGGCAAGGGTATCGTGCTCGACGAACCGTCGGTCGTGGCCATCCGTCAGGAGGGCGGCCCCAACGGCAAGAAAGTCATGCAGGATGTTGGCCTCGCGGCCAAACAGATGCTGGGGCGCACGCCTGGAAACATCACCGCGATACGTCCCATGAAAGACGGCGTGATCGCCGATTTCACCGTTACCGAGCAGATGCTGAAGCATTTCATCCGCAAGGTGCATCGTTCACGTATATTCAAGTGCAGTCCGCGCATCATCATTTGCGTGCCCTGTGGTTCGACGCAGGTCGAGCGCCGGGCCATCCGTGAATCGGCGCTGGGCGCGGGTGCGTCCAAGGTGAACCTGATCGAAGAACCCATGGCCGCTGCCATCGGCGCTGATTTGCCCGTAAGTGAAGCCACTGGCTCGATGGTGGTTGATATCGGCGGCGGCACCACTGAGGTGGGCGTGATCGCGCTTGGTGGCCTGGTTTACAAAGGCTCGGTGCGTGTGGGCGGAGACAAGTTCGACGAAGCCATCATCAATTACATTCGCCGCAACTATGGCATGCTGATCGGCGAAACCACCGCCGAGCAGATCAAGAAAGAAATCGGCTCCGCGTTTCCCGGCTCGGAAGTGCGCGAGAAAGAAGTCAAAGGCCGCAACCTCGCGGAAGGCATCCCGCGAAGCTTTACCATTACCAGCAACGAAATTCTGGAGGCGTTGACCGATCCGCTGAACAGCATTGTCAGCGCGGTCAAATCAGCGTTGGAGCAAACGCCACCAGAGCTC
>SYEN01000090.1 GCA_005800795.1 Burkholderiales bacterium
CCCCAGCACCCCCAGCACCTCCCAGACTAGACATAGATCTATGCTCCCTTGGCTATTTGGTTAAGCGAACGAACTACGATTGAACTACTTATGTGCGCCTGCTTGCAGCATTGCATCAGCCCATACTGCGCCTGTGCTGAATTTCCCACTTGGATTTTTGGCTTTGTAGCTTGAGATCGTAAAGTTAGGTTCAAGGCGTGCATGTTCAGCAGCTGTTTTACGCGCATCAGAGATTCGGTCAGATAGTACCTGTGCGATCATCAGCGCGCGCAAAGTTGATGGGTGCATTCTGTTTTTGCGTAACGATTTCTGCGCAAGATCAATGGCCCTATCGTATTTCTTTGCTGTCAGAGCAGCAGTTGCGGACAACGATTCGTAAAAATACCGCAATGGATCAAGAGGGGAAAGTTTGAGAGCGTGTTCCGAGTGTTCCATTGCCTGCGTGCCCTCTCCTTTGAAGGCGTGCATTGTGCCTTTGAGAAGCCAAGCCAACGATTCGTTCGGATTGATCTCTAAAGCGGTCGAATAGCGCTCGTCCGCAACGTCGAAACGCTGCAGCAAATTTGTGTTTACAAATCCGTCGATGGTGAGCGCAAGTGAGCATTTTGGATCGCTGTCAAGCGCGCGCGCCGTGTAGTTCAATGCCAACCGTGATTCGCGTTCCTGATCGACCGACAGGCCTCGGTTAAACCGCAATACATGCCATTTGGCGAGCCACGCATGGGGCAACGCAACTCGCGGGATACGTTCGGTTAGAACTTGCAACATCTGGCGGGCGCACTCAAAATGTTGTGGCGAACCGCGATGCATGCGCACGATGGCATTGATTAGCAAAGTATAATTCTCAAGGGTCAGCAGCGCCTGTTGCTGACCGCGCTCTAGTTCGCGCTGCACAATGCACCCGACGACCTCGCTGGCAATATGGCCGCAGATGCCATTCGTACGACTGATTACAGCCTCAATTTCCGTCTTGATGGGTGGCGGGTTCCACTGGATTTGACCGGAAGCAACATTGGCCAGCTCGAGGTCGAGAACGACGTGCTTGCCATGCACGTAATATCGGCCTGACAGCACGTAGTCGGTCTTCAGATGTGCGCCGATATCTTCGAGCGAGGCGTCTGCCGCTAAAGGCCGTGGTTGACAGGCGAGATACGACATTCAGCATGGTGGTCGGTGACAACGCGGAAATGATGTCATCCGCAAAAATTTCGCCCAGCAATGATTCATCTTCATCCACTGTGCTCCCGGTGTTGTTCGCCTTGCCGCGGCGGCGGTTCGTGAACGGGATGACAGCGATAGTCGGACGCATACTGCGTTTGTCAGCAATGTCGCGGTCAAAAACTGGCCGCGGACCTGGCGGGCCAACGCGGTATACGCGAACGGGATCCTCGTAGTGTTTTAGATATACTGCGCCAAGGTTGCTCGCGCTCGCGTTTTCATGCTCGAGATCTTTAAGGCCCAAGTCTTCGATATTGGCGTCGAGCACAGGTGTCAGATAATCGTGAACATCGCCAGAGATCACGATTTCACCGGGGCCAGCAACGGTTTGCTGCAATCGCGCGGCAAGGTTTACGGTATCGCCCAATGCCTCGTTTTCACCGACAAAAATCTCGCCTACATGGATTGCCGAGCGCAGCAGAAAATGCCGTTGCGCAGGTAATCCCTCATTGAGGGTTTCACAGAATCGTTTGATGGCGAATGCCGCATGCAATCCGTCATTGGGCTTGATGAAAACCAGTATCAGCGAGTCCCCACGCGACTCCACGAGGCGTCCGCTGTGGGAAGGCAATACGGTGCCCCGCACGTGCTCCACCAAGCGGTGCCAGCGCTGAATAGTATCCTGTTGATCTTCGCGCATAATGCGCACTGACGAGGCCAAGTCGATAATCAACACGGCGCGGACGCATACCGACGGTGTGCTTGCTACAAGAGGTGATTCCGAGGACATATCTTCGCAGAGCAAATGTCTAAGATGAGATAGCTTAGGCCTTTTGGCCTAAGCCAGTCGCAAGCACGGCGTTACCAGTTCCCAGTCTAATACAGTGATTTAACAATTCCAAAATAGTCTCTATGAAATGTGCAATTTTGTGTGCGTTTACGCACAGACGTTCGGTTTGCCTTTTCGCACACTACTTCAGTCTAACCAAATTGCCGCCGGAAATGCCTTGCTAGGCTTGGTATTGGTAAATATCTGATTTTATTGAGTTATTTAATGCTTCGTGTTGTTCCCACGGCGTGCGGCACACAGCTGCAAGGGGGCGACGCTATTGTCGGCTCGGAAATTTATGACAGCTGGTCATAGTGAACTACAAAGATTCACCGCAACTAGGGTTGTACTCACGCCGCGTCAACAACAAGTGCTTGTGTTGCTGTGCGTAGGGTCGTCCAATCGACAAATCTCCTGTCAGTTGGGTATTGCCATTGGCACGGTGAAGGTACACATAGCGGGCATTTTGCGAACTCTACACGTACGAAACCGGCTGGAAGCCGCGTCGACTGCGCGACAATTAGGAATTGATCAAGGTTAGCGTAGTGCCAATTCGCGGCTAAGTTACGTGTTTTAGGTGGGCTGTCGTACTTGGTTGACTATGTGTTCCAACTTCGCCACGTCGCGTATAACCAGTGTGCGGCCTACTCGTTCGAGCAGGCCCTGTTTCACCATCATTGATAGCTCCCGAGTAACTTGCTCGCGATAAGTGCTGATCTGGCTTGAAATTTCCGCGTGTTTGGGGGCGGGGTCGATGTGCGCCAAATTATTGTGAATGCCCGCTTCACGCGCGAGCCGCAGCAGTTCCGCGTGCAGACGGTTTTGCACACCGAGCGTACTTAAATCAAATATGCGCTCTGTGAGATGACGGACAGATGTAACCAAGCGCAACAGCACTTGGTCACACGCCGCAGGGTAAGAGTGCAATATCCGCCGGAACAGGTCAGGTGACATGGATGCAACCAGCGTAGCTTCCTGTGTGATGATGTCGGTGGAACGCGATAGCCCGTCGATCGCGGCAAAGTCGCCAAACCAGTCGCCCGCGAAGATGTCACGATAGGTGACTTGTCTGCCTGAGACGGAAAAGGATGTCACACGCACGCGACCCGAAACCACGAGATAGACGTCCCGATCACGCGAGTCTCGCGAAATCACACGCTGGTCGGTGTCAAAGTGCCGCTAGGCGCACTGCTCCGCAAGCTGCGTCAGTGCGTCATCGGGCAGGCTGCTTATCAGTTTGACGCGTTTGAGGCCCAGTATCGACCGCGTTGAGATTGCGACCTTCTTTGTCGAGGGCTGCATGGGCTTGCTGCGGGTTACCAATTCGATGGCAGTTTCTTGTGAATAACAAAGCGCCGGTCCTCGACCGAGATGAATCCACCGGATTCCAAGTCGCGCAGTATGCGGCTAACCAGTTCTCTCGTACAGCCGATGCGCTTCGCGATGGCTAAGTGGGTGAGCCGCTCATCGACGATCTGGCTATTCCCATTGTATTTCACAGCCAGACCATTCAGCAGTTGCGTCAGCCGACCATAGGCATCGAGCAGTGCGAGACTGCGGGCGTTTTCTGTGGCAAGGCGCGCGCGACCAATCAGCCGTTGGATGAGTTCCAGCGCGAAATCCGGATGACTGGCAAGATGTTTGCGCATTGCAGGCCCGCTAACACAGGCGCAGACGGTGGCTTGTTCCGCAGCCACGTTGGCTGAGCGTGATCCGCCGTCGAGAGACATTTCTCCGACATATTCGCCGGGGCCATAGTGAGCCAGGGTGATTTCCCGTCCGGTCGCGTCGGAGCAGTAGACCCGCAGAGTTCCGCTCAGGATGACAAACACGGTGTCGCCGAGATCACCTTCGGTGATCAGCAGAGTGTTTGCGCGGTACTGGCGGATTGTTCCTTGTTCGGCCAGTTCGCGAACAATCGGCTGCAAGCCCGCTAACAGGCCAGCACTCGATTGCTTGCCCTGTTTCGACGGCATGAACCGATTCCCCTTTGCAAGTAATAACGCAGCGATCATTATTGTTTTATAGCCGTTCTAGCAGCACCCCAGTCGTGCCGTGCACATGTAAGCATTTGGCGGTATCGGCATTTGGACTGGCGACGGATTTTTAGCGGTAAAATGTGGTTTGCAAAAAACGCATCTACATACAGGAATACCGATATGGCAAATGGCATAGGCTTCCCTGGAAAACAGGTAATGGCCGAACTCACGGCAAAGATGCTGATAGAGGTCGATGCCGTGCAGTTCATGGGCGAAAAGCCCTACATCTACACGTCGGGCCTTGCGAGTCCGGTGTATACCGATTGTCGGCGGCTGATTTCATTTCCGCGTGTGCGGCAGACGCTCACTGATTTTGGCGTGGCGACGATTCATCGCGATGTGGGCTTTGAGCAATTCGATACTGTGGCAGGCGGTGAGACGGCTGGTATTCCCTACGCCGCGTGGTTCGCCGACCGCATGATGCTGCCGATGCAGTATGTGCGCAAAAAGGCCAAGGGGTTCGGCCGCAATGCGCAGATTGAGGGTGTGGTCACCGAGGGCCAGCGCGTGTTGCTGGTGGAAGACCTCGCCACCGATGGCGGCAGTAAGGTGAATTTTTGCAATGCGTTGCGCGCGGCGGGCTGCAAGTGTAATCACGTGTTCGTGAATTTTTACTACAACATTTTTCCGGAAGGGGCGAAGCTGCTCGACGACATGGGCGTCAAAATGCACTGGCTCGCCACGTGGCAAGATGTCCTGGCGGTGGCGAAAGCGGCAAACAAATTTGACGCGAAGATGTTAAGTGAAGTGGAAAAATTTATTCACGATCCGCGTGGCTGGTCGAAAGCACATGGCGGTACAGCCGGTGCGGGCGGGGATTAAAATATTCAATAAAAACAAATACTTACATAGATGCTGCCATATCAAGCCGTAAGGCCGTTGCTGCACCTGCTGTCGCCCGAGGCCGCGCATGGTGTTGCCGTGTGGGCGCTGAAAAATGGCTTGGCGGGCCGCGCGCACGATGACGATGATGCGCTACTCGCCACGCGCGTGTGGGGCCTGTCCTTTCCGAATCCCGTTGGTCTAGCTGCGGGCTTTGACAAAGACGCCGAGGTGATGGACGCCATGCTCGCGTTCGGCTTTGGTTTTGTTGAAGCCGGCAGCGTCACGCCGCTGCCACAGCCGGGCAACCCCATGCCGCGTTTGTTCCGGCTGGATGAAGATCAGGCGGTGATCAACCGCTTTGGTTTCAACAGCAAGGGGCTTGATCACTTCGCCGAAAAGTTGCAGACACGTGCGCGCGTTGGCATCGTCGGCGCCAACGTCGGCAAGAATCGCGATGCGCCCGATGCCGCCGCCGACTACGCCACGGGCATCACGCGCGTGTGCGGGCTGGCGGATTACCTGGTGTGCAATGTATCGTCCCCCAACACGCCGGGGCTGCGCAGCCTGCAGGCGCGTGCGCAGATTGAAGATTTGATTAACCGCGTGCTGGAAGCGCGTTTGCAGGCCGCACCGGATAAAAACATTCTGCCGCCACTGCTGGCAAAAGTCGGTCCTGATCTCGACGAAGCGCAGTGCCAGGATATCGCTGAGGTCGCACTTGCCACAAGAATCGATGGCCTGATTGTTGGCAACACCACCATCACACGCCCGCCGCTGAAAAGCCGTCTTGCTGCTGAAACCGGCGGTCTTTCCGGCCCGCCGCTGATGACGCTGGCCACGCAGTGCCTGTCGACCATGTACCGCTTGACCGGTGGCAAGCTGCCCATCATCGGTTGCGGTGGCGTGTCAAACGGCGCGGATGCTTACGCGAAAATCCGCGCGGGCGCTTCGCTGGTGCAACTCTATTCCGCACTGGTGTTTCACGGGCCAGAGCTGGTTACGCGCATCAAACGCGAGTTGGCTGAATGCCTGCGTGCAGACGGCTTTCAGTCGGTGGCCGCAGCAGTTGGCGCTGGTCATGGCCGGTAATTCCGTAAGCGGCGCGGCGAGGGCTTGTGGTAGAATTCGCGTCTTTCCAAAGGCGTCTTTTCCCTCTCGGGCGCCCAAGCCGTTGTAGCTCAGCTGGTAGAGCAGGCGCTTCGTAAGCGTCAGGTCGGGGGTTCGATTCCCTCCAACGGCACCAAACATTTCTTCTGCGGTGTGATTTTTCGCACGGTTGTCTGGCGGCGTGCCGTTGGTCGGCGACGGGCGGCGGCATCTTTTGCTTGCGCTTGCCTACAATGGTTGCGTCTTGCAACCGGAGTCTGTGGTGATGAATGGTCCGTTGGATGCGAACGCATTGAATGCTGTCATGCGCTTGACCGATGCGACGGATTTCCTTGTGCGCTCGCGGCGCGAAATGGTCCGTGTGTGGTGCGCGGTGCTTGAAGCCGGTGCCGCGCTGACGATCAGGGTCATGAACAGCGAGGACACTGCGGAAAGCACGCTGCTCGAGGTGGACGAGGCGGGTAACCGCTTGCTGCTGGAATGTCCGCCCGGCTGGCTCGCCATGACGTGCCGCCACGACATGGGCGACAGCCTGATGCTGACGGGCGTGCTCGACGGCATGAAGATCCAGTTTCAGTCGAGCATGGGTGAAATCGCTGAAGTGGACGGCACACGCGCGCTGAGTTTGCGCATGCCGGAGTTTCTGTGGCGCTTTCAGCGCCGCCGTGGTGCCCGCCGGCAGGTCGAAGGATTGAAGATCAGGCTGAATCTGGGGTTCACGGAAGCCGATGCGCAGGTGACTGATTTGGGCTCGGGCGGCATCGGGGTGCTCAACTGCGACAGCGCATTGCGCTTGCAGCCGGGTGAAACGCTGCACGGCTGCGCCATCATCTTGCCGGGCGTCGGTCAGATCGCCGTGGGCCTGACCGTGCGCGACGTCACGCCCGAGCGATGGTCGAACGGGCAGGATGGATGGGCAGTCGCGCGCGTGGGCTGCGAGTTCACTGAACTCGACCGCCACACGCAGCAACTATTGGCGCATTGTCTGGAGGCGCTGGCGGAAGATTAAACATGTAAAAAGATTAATAAAAACAAATACTTATAGTGCATCTTGCTACAACACGCCTGAGGTGCCGCCATCGAGATTCAACGAGCTGCCGGTGACATAGCTGCCCATCGACGACATGAAGAACACGATGGCGTTGGCGGCTTCTTCCGCCTCGCCGAATCGCGCCATGGGAATGTCTTTGGAGTTGTCGTTGTAATACTTCTCCGGGCTGATGCTGTTGTTGACCATGCGCCGGTCGTGCTGGCCGGATTTGATTTTGCCGATGCACACGGTGTTCACCAGAATATTCTCGGGCGCATATTCCTTCGACAACGCCTTGGTGATCACCAGACCGGCTGCGCGCGACAGCGAAGTCGGCATGGAGCCGGCGCCCGGTTGTTTGGCGCTGGAAATCGTGATGTTGACGATACGTCCGCCGCCGCGTTTACGCATTTCGGGAATCGCGCGGCGCAGGCAACGAATTGCACCGTAGACTTTGATGTCGATGTCGATTTGCCACATCTTGTCGTCGATTTCGAGAAACTTGCCGCGCTGCGACAGCCCCGCGTTGTTGAGCAGCAAATCGACACCGCCGTACTTCTTGACGGTTTCGTCGAACAACCGGTTGACATCGGCATCGCTGGTGACATCGGCCTTGACCGCCGTGACTTCGCCACCGTTCTTACGAATGTGCGCGGCGGTCTGATCCAGTTTTTCCTGGCCGCGCGCGCAGATGACAACCTTAGCGCCTTCACGTGCGAGTACCTCTGCGGTGGCGCGGCCAATGCCGTCGCTGCCACCGGTGATGACTGCAACTTTGCCTTTGAGTCCTAAATCCATGTGAAATCTCCTGTGAACCGTTGAATGGGATGAATTGCTGTTGTTACGGCATTGTTACGAGGTTGGAAAGCGGGGAAACGCAAGGGCCATCAGGTCATAGCAGAGCCGCGGCAGACGCGCCGGCAGAGGTTGGCACTATTTTAGCGTGAATCGCGCCGCACTTACCAAACGTGGAAAATCGTCGTAGCATACGTCAGAACTTACCGGAGACTAACGTGCATAACTTCGCTCACCGAATCCGAATCCTCAAGGTTGCCGCCATTGGTTGTGCGCTGCTAGCCGCGTTGACCGTCACCAGTGTCGTCCGGGCGCAAGACGCCCCCACACCCGATGGACCTGCGCCCGCAGTACCTAGGGCAAAACCGGAAATGACAGTGGACGCTTTGTCGGTGGTGCGCGTGCGTGCCCATGCTACGGCCGATGCGCGCAGCGGCCGCACGCTGGGGCGCAATCGAGAAGGTACTGGCGTGGTGATTGATTCCAGTGGCTTGATCCTCACCATCGGATACCTCATCACCGAGGCGGAAAAAGTCGAAGTCAACACAGCCGACGGCAAGGTGTATCCCGCCACTGTGATGGGCTTCGACAACGCCACCGGGTTGGGCCTGCTGAAATCGTTGGTGCCGGTGCCAATCAAGCCGATCGACTTGGGGCTGTCGTCTGAAGCCAAGGAGCGCGACATGGTGCTGATCGTCGGCTTCGATGGCGTGGCGCCTGCGTATGTGGTGTCAAAACGCCAGTTCGTCGGCTACTGGGAGTATCTGCTGGCTGAGGCGATCTACACCGCGCCTGCCACGGTGAATTGGCAGGGTGCGGCGCTGGTGAGCAAGGAGGGCAAGCTGCTCGGCATCGGCTCGCTGGCCGTGGGTAATGCGATGGGGCCATCCGGTAATGTGCCGGGCAATATGTTCGTGCCGATTGATGTTCTGAAACCCGTGATTGGTGACTTTATTGCCAATGGGCGTTCCACCGCGCAGTCGCGGCCGTGGCTGGGGGTCAGCTCGCAGGAAGTCGGTGGCAATCTGCTGGTGGTGCGCGTGTCGCCAGAAGGCCCTGCCGACCAAGCCGGCCTGAAAGCCGGTGATATCATCGTCGGCATATCCGGCGAGGGCATCAAGGGGCAGGCTGATTTTTACACGCGCCTGTGGAAAATCGGCGGCGCAGGTGTTGAAGTCACACTGGATGTGCTGCGCGGCAATAAAGTCGAAAACCTGAGTGTGAAGAGCGCGGACCGGAATGCGTATTTCCGCGTGAAAGCCACCTATTAGCCACCGTATTGAACCTGCGCACCCTTGTTTCCTTTGCGAGTCTTCAGACATCACTCCATGAACAAATTTCACTTGACCTTTGCGAAAATGGCCATTAGAAGCCTGCGATTGTGGTGCGCCAGTTTTACCGCCGCCATCTCACTGGCAGCTGCAGCGCATGCGCAGGGTACGCCAGAAACCTTCACTATCGGCGTGCTGCCCAATGTCAGCGCGCGTGTGATCCTGGCAAATTACGCGCCGATGCGTGAATACTTTGAGCGTGAACTGAAGCGCAAAGTAGAAATCGCCACCGCTGCTGATTTTCGCGCATTTAGCGCTGCCACCCTGCACGGGGATTACCAATTGGCCGTCACCGCGGCCAACGTTGGTCGCGTGAATCAGCTCGATGGCAAGTGGGAGCCGATTGCCATCTACGAACCGGCGATTCCGGGTCTGCTGGTGGCGGGTGCCGCCAATACCGACAACACGGTGCAACAAATCAAGGGCAAGTCACTGGCGCTGGCCAATCCGCAATCGCTGGTGGCATTGGTGGGGCTGAAATGGCTGCGCGATCAGGGCCTGCAGGCCGACCGCGATTTCAAAATTACCCGCGCTGGTAACGACGATAGTCTCGGCACGCTGATCCGCTCCGGCGAGGCGCCGATGGCGATCATGAGCATGGGTGAATTTCGCGCCATCAGTGAAGAA
>SYEN01000091.1 GCA_005800795.1 Burkholderiales bacterium
CGCGGCATCACCGATGTGGGCATGGCGCTGGGCGCGGCATTGGCGTTGATCCTCGGCGCCTATCGCGTCACCAACGGCTTGATGAGCATGGAGGCGTTACTGGTGGTGCTGATGGCGGGCACTGAAATCTTTCGCCCGTTGCGCGATTTGCGCACCGTGCTGCATCAGGGCATGACGGGCCAATCGGCGGCGGCGGGCATACGCACGCTGCTCGAGGAAAAAAGCTCCGCCCCATCGGGCGGTGCAAAGCAAATCGCCGAACCGGGCCGGCAACCGTCAATCACTTTCGAGAATGTGCGATTTGCCTACCCGGGTGGGCGCGGGGCAGCGCTCGACGGATTGGACTTGGCGCTGGCGCCCGGTGAACGTGTCGGCATTGTGGGGCCGAGCGGTGCGGGCAAGTCATCTATTGTGCGTCTGTTGTTGCGCGCTTACGATCCGCAGTCCGGCCACATTCGTATCGGCAATCAAAAATTGCACGAGCTGGACCCCGAACAGGTGCGCCAGCAGATTGCCGTGGTCGCGCAAGATACTTATCTTTTCTACGGCACCATCGATGACAATCTGCGGCTGGGCAGGCCCGACGCCAGCCGGGAGGAGGTCGAAGCTGCCGCGCGATCCGCTAATGCCCACGATTTCATCCAAACGCTGCCTGACGGTTATCAGACCCTCATCGGCGAACGCGGCACGCGTCTTTCCGGCGGACAACGGCAACGTCTGGCGATTGCGCGCGCCCTGCTGCGTGATGCGCCGATACTCATCCTCGACGAAGCGCTCTCATCCGTCGATGCCGAAAATGAGGCGCTGATACAGGAAGCGCTCAACCGCCTGATGCGCGGGCGCACCACGCTGATCCTTGCGCATCGGTTGTCCAGCGTGATCGATGCCGACCGTATTCTGGTGCTGGAAAAAGGGCGCGTGGTGCAAAGCGGGCATCACACCGACTTGATCCAGCGCGATGGACCGTATCGGAACCTGATGGGTACACAGGCGGCAGAAACCATCGTCGCAGAACCCGTGGCGATACCACTTCCCGCCACACAGGCAGCGGAATTGCCGGAAGAAACGCGGGCCGACATTCGCGATATCAACCACGACGCGGCAGAGGTCAGCGGGCGCGAAACGTTTTTCATGCTGACCCGCGTGATACGCCCATGGTGGAAGCAGTTGACCGCTACGGTCTTCCTCGGCGTCAGCCGGGTGGCAGCGTTTATCGGTGTCGGCATATTGGGTGCGCTGATCATCGCAGCGGTCAAAACGGGCGTGCCGACGCAAACACTGGTCATCGCGTTGCTGGTTGTGGCGCCTCTGGTGGGCCTGCTGCATTGGCTGGAATCATGGCTCGCGCATGACATGGCGTATCGATTGCTGGCGGAAATGCGCATCGACCTTTTCATCAAGCTCGAAGCGCTCGCTCCTGCGTACCTGCTGGAACGGCGCTCTGGCGATTTGGTGGCGCTGGCGACGCAGGACGTCGAGACCGTCGAGTACTTCTTTGCCCACACGGTTGCGCCGGCCTTTGTGGCCGTGCTGGTGCCCACTGCGGTGCTGGTGATGCTGGGCGTGACCGCATGGCCGCTCGCAGCGGTCCTGCTACCGTTTCTCGCCTGCGCGGCATTGACCCCCGTGATGGGACGAAAGCGTATCGATCAACTGGGCGCCACAGCGCGCGCCGCGCTGGGTGAAATCGGCGCACATGTCACCGAGACCATTCAGGGCTTGTCCGACCTCACGGCGTTTCAGGCCACGGCGCGGCGGCGTGGCGAGTTCATGACGCTGGTGCGCCGTTATCAGCAAACGCGGCTGGCGCTGCTGGATGACCTGACGCGTCAAAACGAAAAGCTGGAGCTTGCCACCGGCCTGGGCGGATTGGCGATTGCCGTGATGGGCGCGCATCTCGTGGCCATTGGCTGGATCGCGCCAACTTTGCTGCCGTTATTAATCCTCATTTCCGTGGCTGCGTTTCTGCCGATTTCGGAAATTGCGCAAGTCGGCCGCCAGCTTGCCGACACTATCGCCTCGACCCGGCGGCTGCACGTGGTACATGCCGAACCCGTGCGCATCACCGACGGCCCGCTGGAGCCGCCCGACGTTCACGGCGGCGCCTCGTTGCAATTCGAGGCGTTGAACTTTACCTACCCGCGGCGCGTGCGGCCCGCGTTGGCAGAAGTGTCGTTCGATGTCGCAGCCGGCTCGACGGCGGCACTGGTCGGCCCTTCCGGCGCGGGCAAAACTACCGTGGCCAATCTGTTACTGCGTTTTTGGGACCCCGGCGCGGGTGCGGTGCGGCTGGGTGGCATTGACCTGCGCCAATTGTCACTCGATGGCTTGCGCCGCCATATCGCGCTGGTGGCCCAGGACACTTATCTTTTCAACGACACACTGGAAGCCAATATCCGCTTGGCGCGGCCCGATGCAACCCGTGCCGAGATCGACTGCGCCGTCGAACAGGCCGCGTTGTCGGAGTTTGTCGCGGCTTTGCCGCAGGGCCTGCAAACCCGCGTGGGTGAGCGCGGCGTGCAGCTTTCCGGCGGGCAACGCCAACGTATCGCCA
>SYEN01000092.1 GCA_005800795.1 Burkholderiales bacterium
TATTATTTCCCGATGTATTTAAAGGAAATCGAATACCGTTACAATCACCGCAACGACAACGTATTCAAGCTCTTTCTTAAAATCTACTTTAGTTACGTTTCGCCCTAATTACCATTGTTTTTAATCATTATTTTATCTTGCTACCCATCCACCTTCGCACCAGATAGCTTGATTATGCGCGCGTATTTCTCAATCTCGCGATTGATGTGAGCAGCGAATTCCGCCGAGCTGTTGCCTACCGGCTCCGCACCTTCACGCTGCATGAAGCTTTTCATATCCGGCTGTTGCAGGCTCCTCAGCGCCTCGGCGTGTAACAGGTTCAGGATGGGCTGCGGCGTGCCTGCCGGCGCCCACAGCGCGAACCAGTTGTCGATGTCAAAGCCGGGGTACATTGAATCGAGCGTCGGCAGTTCCGGGAAAACGGATGATTTTCGTTTAGTGGTGACGGCGAGCGCGCGCATCTTGCCTGTGGCCACGTGCGGGCGTGCGCTGGTGACGGCCAGGAAGCCCATTTCTGTTTCTCCGCTGATCAGCGCGAGTGTGGATGCCCCCGCGCCTTTGTAGGCAATATGCGTGAATTTCACGCCGGACATTTGCGCCAGCAATTCGCCCGTCAGATGGCTGGTAGTGCCAGAGCCGTTGGAACTAAAGATCAGGGTGTCCTTGCGCGACTTGGCAATTTTGAGCACGTCCCCCACGGTTTTTACCGGCATCGACGGGTGGGTCACCATAACGATGGGCGCGGATGCCACGATGGTAATGGGGGCGAGATCGCGCCTGAGATCGTATGCAATCTTCGGGTAGAGCGTGACGTTGACCGTGGCCGACGCGCTGTTCATCACCAGTGTGTAGCCGTCGGGCGGGGCTTTTGCCACCAGTTCAGCGCCAATATTGCCGCCTGCGCCAGCGCGGTTTTCAACCAATGCGGGCTGTCCCCACGCAGCATGAAAGCGTGCAGCCACCAGGCGCGCCAGAATATCGGTCGCGCCGCCGGGTACGAACGGCACGATGATGCGAATAGGTTTGTTGGGGTATTGCTGGGCCTGGCTGTGAACGGCGGGAGTCAGCAGGAAGGCCGCAACGGTCAGATGACGGAGGTTCATGTGAGTTCTCAATGGATTAGTTCCAGAAGAACCTTACGGCTGAGGCGCGCAGACTCAGCGGTCATGCAGGGAAAATAAAGAATGCTCCCGCATTTCCCGATGGGAGGTCTTTGCGCTGTTGCACCACAGCAGTGAAGGTGTTGTAAGTCTTATAAGGGCTTCACGCCCGTTTCCCTGGCCAGCAGTGCCATCTCCTTGAGATAGCCTTCCAGATATTTGCGAAAATCGGCAGGCGTGCTGGCGATGGGCGTGTGACCGCCCAGCTCCATGGTCTCACGCATCTTGGGGCTGGCCAGTGCCTTAACCACCTCGGCATGCAGGCGATCAACGATTACGTGCGGCGTAGTGGCGGGCGCGAAGATCGCGTGCCACGCCGGGTCGTACACAAAGCCCGGCATGCCGGCTTCAGACAACGTGGGCACGTCGGGCAATCCTTGCCAGCGTTTTCCGCCACTGGTGGCCAGTGCGCGCAAGCGTCCGCCCTTGATGTGTTGCACCACCGTAAGCGCGGAGGCGAACGCGAGCTGAATTTCATTGCCGATCACCGCTGTTATTACCGGCGCGAAGCCCTTGTACGGCACATGCACGAATTTCGTGCCCATGCGCTTGTTGATGAGTTCGCCCATCAGATGCTGGCTATTGCCCACACCGCCAGAGCCATAGTGAATTTGCGCGCGTCCGCTGCGCGAGATCTCCAGCAACTCCTTGAAAGTCTGCGCCGGCACTTGCGGATGTACCACCACGTTGTAGCCGCCCGAGCGCACTACCAGTGTGATGGGGACGTAGTCGCGCAGGATATCGAACGGAGGCTTCTCCATCACCAGCTGATTGTTGGCGAGCGAGTTGGAGGTGTAAATCATGGTGTAGCCATCGGGCGGTGCCTTGGCCACCAGCTCGCCCGCAATCAGGCCGTTTGCACCGCCGCGATTGTCGACCACGAACTGCTGACCCATCTGCCGCGACAGTTGTTCGCCCAGCGCGCGCATCACCGTGTCCATGGTGCCGCCGGCGGGTTGGGGTACGACCATGCGGATGGGGCGTGTGGGGTAGTTCTGTGCGTAAGCCAATGCCGGGATCGACGCCATCATCACCAGCAAGGCGAAATTTAAAAACCGCCGCGTCGTTCCCGCGCAGACGGGAATCCATACGACAGTAGCGTCGCTGTTACCGCATGGGTTCCCGCCTGCGCGGGAACGACGGTCTGGTATCTTCGTTTTAGCGGTCACGGAATCCTCGCGCCATTCAATAAAAAATCAACTACTAACGTGAAGCCCAGCCCGGCAACTGCTTGCAGCGCTCCATCCACTTGATCACCGCCGGATAAGGTTCCAGCGCCACTTTCGCTTCCGGCGCGGTTTCGATATACGGGAAACACGCCGGCTCGGCGATGGTGGGCCGCCCCAGCGCCAGCCAGTCGTTTTTCTGCAAATGCTTTTCCATAACGTCGAGGGCGACCTTGCCAAACGCCTGTCCGTCTTCGAGCGAGCCCAGCGTCCAGCGGCCCTGCAGCACGCCGCGCCGCGCGTACTGAAAGCCGCATTGAATCTCGGTCGCGGCCAGCGCCATCCATTGCATCACTTCGGCCATACCCGCAGCATCAGTGGGCAGCCACTGCTCGCCGCCATGCTTGCGCGCGATATAGACCAGACACGCCGCCGAATCCCACAGCACCTTGCCGCCATCCTCCAGCGCGGGTACTTCACCGCGCGGATTGATTTTCATGAATTCGGCGCTCTTGTGCTGTTTGTTCTTCAGATCAATGATGATGACTTCGTGCGGCATCTTCAACAACCCCAGCAATATGCGCAGCTTGTAGGAATTGCCCGACTCTGTGCCCAGATAAACCTTCATGTAAATCTCCGTAAGTATTTGTTTTAATTGATATTTTTTATGATGCTATTTTTACGCACTGCACAGGAACGGCAGCGCCTCGCCGATGGAAGTGTTTAGTACTGCATCGGCGATGTCGTCGAACTGTGTGGCTTGCGCATTCAATATCACGAGCTTTGCACCCGCACGTTTGGCCAGCGGCACCGCGCCCGCCACCGGATACACCTGTAGCGTGCTGCCCACCGCGATCAACACGTCCGCCTCGCGCGCGACTTGCAGTGCGCGGTCGATCACCTCGGGAATCAGCGCCTGGCCGAATGAAATGGTGTCGCTTTTGAGAATGCCGCCGCACGCGGTACATGCGGGGTCGTCCTCGCCCGCGCGCAGCCGCTCAAATACCACCTGCATGTCATCGCGCCAGCCGCACGACATGCACATCGCGCGATGCAGATTGCCGTGAACCTCGATCACTTTTGCAGCGGGGACGCCGGCTTTTTGGTGCAGGCCATCGACGTTTTGCGTAATCAGCGCGTGCAGCTTACCGCGTTTTTCCAGTTGTACCAGCGCGTGGTGGCCGTTGTTGGGCCGTGCGTGGTAAGCCGGATTGTTCAGGCGGCTTTGCCACGAGAGCTTGCGCACTTCCGGGTCGTTCATGTAATAGCGGATATCCGACATGCGTTCGGCCAGCGGATTTTTCGTCCACACGCCCTGCGGCCCGCGATAATCAGGGATGCCCGAATCGGTGGAAATGCCCGCGCCGGTCAGCGCCACCACGCGCTGGGCATTGGCGATCCAGCCGCGTACCTGATCGATGGGTGTAATGGCAGACGTACTCATAGGACGCTACCCTACCTTTTCTTCGCGCGCTCGTGAAGGGGCGCGTGTAATCTTTCGGGGCGCGGGGTTTACATTCGGTACCCGCCGCCTTAGAGTTCCCGCCAGATTCCCGTAGCAAAAATATTCCCCGATAGAGCGGCTTGGCCGGCATCCAACTCAAGGAGATTTACACCATGGCAGCCCAAAACAAGGCCGCGATACTGGCGTCGCTGCCGGTGCGTCCTGGCGAAGACCCGTTTGCCGTCACCATCGGCGGCTTTTACCGGCGCTGGTTTAACCTCGTCGATGACCTGCAGACCCTGATCGACACCGTCGCCACACTGAAAAGCACCGAGGACGAGCGATGGGTGCCCGCGTGGAGCGCCGTGGGTGAACGCTTCGAAAAGCGCGCCGACGCGGCGCTGGCGCGCGGCGACCGGGCCAATGCGCGCAAGAACTATCTGGAAGCAAAAACGTTTTATTCACTCGCACGATTCCCTGCGCCCTACCACAGCGGATCGGCCATCTGCCCGCCGCAGATGAGCGAGATCAAGGCGCGCTCGTATCAGCGTTATCTGGACTGTTTCAAAAAGGCCACCGCGCTGCGCGACGAACCGCAGATCGAGCTGCGCATCAAACGCAACGGCAAGCAAGCCGTCGGTTATCTGCGCTTGCCCAAAGGCGCTTCTGCCAAGAACAAGGTGCCAGCCGTGCTGGTGATGTGCGGCGGCGACATGTACAAGGAAGACCGCGAGAAATACGCCGACGGCGCCAATGCTGCGGGCATGGCGGCACTGGTGGTTGACGCGCCGGGCACCGGGCAAACTTCGTTTTCGCATGCGCCCGAAGCCATTGTCGCGTGGAAGGCCGCGCTGGATGCCCTGCAGGCGCGTCCAGAAATCGACGGCAGCCGGTTGGGCGCGTTCGGCGTGTCGCGCGGCGGCCTGTGGGTGATGCGCCTGGGGGCACTGGATGCGCGTATTAAAGGATTGATCTCCTGCGCCCCCGGTGGTGTGGGCTATTGGGGCACGGACGAAGAACGCGCCGCAGCGCGCAAAGCGACGCTGGAGCGCTATAAAACCAACTGGTTCGGCCCACGCGGCACCAAGCCCGTGCCGAAAGCGCCCACTGAAGCGGAGCAGCGCAAGGAGTTTCTGCGTTGGTCATTGAAGGACAACGGTCTGCTCGACAAGCTCACCATGCCGATGTTTCTGGTCAACGGCAAGGTGGATCACCTCACACCCATCGGCAACCTCTACATGGCGCTGGAAAGCGGCCCACCCACTGGGCGCGTCGCGCGCGTGTATCCGGACGACGGCCATATCGCCGCACGTAATGAACGCGAATGGGGGCCGGCGGCATGGAAATGGCTCGCTGGCGTGCTGATGGCGGGGATGAAGCCTGCCGCGAGCACGAAAGCCGCGGTGGCCAGTAAACGCAAACCAGCGGCAAAGAAAACCGTCAGGGCAAACGCGAAGAAAAAAGCTGCAAAGAAAGCCCCCCTGAAGTAGCGCGCGATGTAACGACAGGTGACAGGGGATGAACACGATGCAAAAACGGGCGTTTCTGAAGGTAACGTTAGCCATGTCTGCGGTGGCGCTGGTGTCAATTCCTCATACGCATGCGCAAGCGCCTGCATCTGGCGACGCCCGCTATCCCAGCAAGCCGATACGCATCGTTGTCGGCTTTCCACCTGGCGGCGCCACCGACATTCTCGCGCGGATTCTGGGCCCGCAACTCACCAACGCATGGGGGCAGCCAGTGGTGATCGACAACCGTGGCGGTGCCACCGGCACCATCGCTGCCGATATGGTGTCGAGGGCTACACCTGACGGCTACACGCTGATGATGGTGCCCAGCGGACCCTTCACCGGAAGCGCGGCGTTGCTCGACCTGCCCTATGACACTGCGACCGGATTCGCTTCGGTATCGCTGCTGGCGTGGGTGACCAATGCACTGGTGGTACCCGCGAATTCGCCGGTGAATAATTTGCAGGATTTGATTCGCCTCGCGAAAGAAAAGCCGGGTCAGGTCACCAACGGTTCGTCGGGTAACGGATCGCTGCATCACCTGGCCGGCGAAGTCTTCAAAAAACTCACCGGCACGCAAATCACCCATGTGCCATTCAAGGGCGGCGGCCCGGTCATGGTGGCGCTTGCCGCGGGCGAAATCACCTTTGCGTTTTCGTCGGTACCTTCGGTGCAGCAGCTGATTCAGTCGAAGCGGTTAAAGGCCATTGTCGTCACCAGCACCAAACGTTCAGCGACCATGGCCGACGTGCCGACCATCGCCGAAGCGGGCCTGCCGCTGCCGGCGGGGCTGGAAATGCGCGAATGGTACGGCGTGGTCGCACCGCTGAAAGTGCCCAGGCCCATCATCGCCAAACTCAACGCTGAAATGGTGAAAATCTACAGGCGCCCTGACGTCAGTGCGCGGCTTGCCGAAATGGGCACCGAGGCCGCTGGCAGCACGCCCGAAGAGTTGGCCAAGCAAATCATCAATGACGTACGAACCTGGACCAAGGTGGTCAAGGACGCGGGGATCAAGTCGAACTAAGAGATCTTAATGGGATCAACGGGTATGGCGCCGTCCACGCTCTGCGAATTCGGCATACATCGCCAGCGCCGCATTCAGCACCAGTGCCGCGACTATCATTAAGCCGCCCGTCAGCGCGCCCACGCCAGGCGTTTCGCCCAAGCCCAACCACACCCACAGCGGCGCAAGCACCGTTTCGGTCAATGCCAACAGACCCATTTCCGCCACCCTGAGGTGCCGAGCCGCCAGCGTCATCAGCCAGCAGCCCAGCCCCAGTTGCACGCAGCCCATCAGCGCGAGCAGTAAAAAGTCTTGCGGTCCCACGGCAAGCGAGCCACCGAGGATCAACGCCGGCGTCAATGCGATCAATCCTCCGAGGAATACGGTCGGCATCAAGTCCGCTGTAGCGCCGGGAACCTTGCGGATAAACAGAAGCTGGCAGGCAAAAGCCAAGGGAATGCATAGCGCGAAAACATTGCCGATCCAGCGTCCGCTGCCGAGGCCCTCACCAAACATGATAACAATTCCCGCGAGTGCAACGGCAATCGCGATCCACGTGTGCCACGCCACGCGCTCGCGCAGGAACAGCAATCCCATGACCGCGGCGCACAATGGCGAAACGCTCATCAACACAAACGTGTTGGCAGCGGTGGTGTTTTGTAGCGCGAGAATGAAACAGTAGATTTGCAGTGCCAGACAAGCGGCTGCGATCAACCCTGGCATACCCACCGCACGCACGGTGTCGACCGCCGAACGTCCGCGCAAAGCGACCAGCAGCACGCCGAGAAACGCTGTCATGAAAAACGCACGCCAAAACACGATGACCCAGACATCGGTCACCACAAGGCTCTTCACGATAATGCCGCCAAGGCTCCAGCACACGCCCGCGGCGAGCATCAAAAGTATTCCGCGTGTGCGGTTGGGCATGCGGTCGTCAGGCGGCAATGCAAATCTTCTTGCTACACTGCAGTTCAAGGGCATAACTGCTGTGGTGTATTGCAAGTTATTGATTTAATTGAATATTCTATAAAATCAAACAAGGTATTACGACGCTGCCTGGTAATACAAATTTTGTGGATGCCGCGCTTGTGCAAAGAAGTACCATCGCTCAGCGATCAGGCCGATGTATTGAATAAGGAAGGCGAACGCGGCCTTGTTTTCGACATTGCTGCCTGACAGCAGCCACGCGGGAATCACAAACACCAGCAGCAAAAACCCCCACTTCACGCTTTGCACGAGCTGGCGCGACTTGCCGTGAAAAAACTCGCGTGTGTTGAACGAGCTGCCCATGAAACCCTGAGCCTTTTGCACGATGCGCGGGTTCTGGATGCCGATGGCGCTTTGCATCGTGGATTTCGGACGCAGGCGTGCGTTGCGGATCAGCGAGGCGATGCGCGCGGCGGCGGCAGCCAGCGTAAGGTTCAGCGCCCAGCGCGCCAGTGTTGGGACAAGTGCAGGTTCCAGCGACGCGGCCAGCGCGGTGGCGAGGGTGAAACCGCTGGCGCAACCCAGCAGGGTGTAGTTGACGATGGTGAGCGGTGTTGCCCATTCCTGCAAAAACTTGATGCATACGTAGTTCATGGCGGTGATGTAAAACAGTGCGAGACACAAAATCGCGCCGGCAAGACCTGTGACCACCACACCGCTGGTGCCGCCGCTGAAATGGCAAACGCCGTGCAATGCGACCACGGCCATGAACAGCGGCAGCACGATGACTTCGCGTGACAGCCACGAGGTGCGCCACATGGCGACGGCGCGCCACGCGCGTTCGGGGTGCCCGAGATGGAAGAACGACGCGATGAGTCCGGCGATCAAAAGCGCCAAAGCGACGAAGTCGCCGCGTACATAAAGTGCCGCGCCGGTGGCCGGCGCTGTCCCCAACCAGCCCGACTCGACCGCGAAAAGCGCCAGAAACAGCCCTTGGCCGGCACCGATCAGCGTGGTGAGAAAAATTACCGAAAATGCGGGATTCATGGTTCAGATCAGGGCTTTGACGGCGCCCCAGTGGGCTTCAGTGTGTTGGGCCGCTGCTGCTCAACCTTGCGGCTCAGTTCGTTGTCGATGGCCGACGCACTGCGGCGCGGCAGATAATGATTCGCCGGTTTGGTTTCCCACTCCGGCATCAATTGATAGCCGCCGTTTTCACGGATGGCTTTGGAGACGATGGACTCAGGATCGTGGATGTCGCCGTAGAGCCGCGCGTTGGTGGGGCAGGCCAGTACGCAGGCGGGTTTACGCTGTTCGTCGGCGAGGCTGGTGTCGTTGATGCGGTCAACACACAGCGTGCATTTTTTCATCACCTTCTGGTTTTCGTCCAACTCGCGTACGCCGTACGGACAGGCCCATGAGCAGTAGTTGCAGCCGATGCATTTGTCGTAATCGATCAACACCAGACCGTCGGTCTGGCGTTTATAGCTGGCGCCAGTGGGGCACACCGGTACGCATGGCGGGTCTTCGCAATGCAGACACGATTTCGGGAAATGTACGGTCTGTGTGTTGGGGAACTCGCCGACTTCAAAGGTTTGCACGCGATTAAAAAACGTGCCGCTGGGGTCTTTGCCATAGGGGTTTTCATCCGACAACGATCCCGCCACGCCAGACGTGTTCCATTCCTTGCAACTGGTGACACAGGCATGACAGCCTACGCACACGTTCAAGTCGATGACCAAAGCCAGTTGCGTCATTTGCTTTCTCCTGCGGCAAATGCCTGCCATAAGCGGTGTAGTTTGGTGGTGCCGGGCAGGGGCTTCAGGGCGTTGAACTGCGGCGAGCTTTCTTGTGGCTCATCGGCGCCCGCCGGGTAAATGCGTACGCGCACATCGTACCAGCCGGCTTGACCGGTGAGCGGGTCGGAATTCGACATGCGCCGGCCTTCGCGCTCACTTGCGTTTGCCGGCAGTTCATCCGAGATCAGATGGTTCAGCAAAAAGCCGCGCCGTGATTCATTGGCGTCTTCCGCCAAATGCCACGCGCCGCGTGATTTGCCGATGGCATTCCATGTCCACACAGTGCCCGGTTCGACCGCCTCGGAATAGCGGCACATACAACGTACTTTGCCGTGCATGGATTCCACCCACAGCCAGCCTCCATCGGCGATGCCCGCAGCCTGTGCCGTTTTTGTATTTATAAACAGATAGTTATGCGTGTGTATCTGGCGCAGCCAGGCGTTTTGCGAATCCCACGAGTGATACATCGCCATGGGCCGCTGGGTGATGGCAGCGAGCGGATATTTCTGTTTGTCCGAAATACTGACTTCCAGCGGCTCGTAATAAAACGGCAGCGGATCAAAATATTTTTCAATGCGATCTTTCAGGTGTGCAGGCGGCTGGCGCTTGCCGTGGCCGCGCGCTGCAAGCCGAAAGCGTTGCAGCACTTCGGCATACAACTGAATCATGATCGGATCGCCGTAGCGCCGCAGCTTCACGTTGGTCGCCCAATCGTGATAGCCCTGATTCCAGTTGCGCATGTAGGTGATTTCAGGCGGCAGATGATGCTGATGCACACAGTTGTTCTTGGCGTACATGTCCCACTGTTTTGGATTGGGCGCGCCGATCATGGGCTTATCGCCCTCCTCGCCGCGCCAGCCAGTCAGATACCCCTGGCCTGAATTCGGTGCTGTCTGAAAATTCACCACGAAGTCGGGATAGTCGCGAAACTTGCGTGTGCCGTCGGCATTGGTGAACGCGGGCAATTTGAGACGGCTCGCCAGTTCTACAATCACTTCCTGAAACGGCCTGCATTGGCCCTTGGGCGGGAGGATCGGCACGCGCACCGCATCCACCGGCCCGTCGAATTCCGAAATCGGCCGGTCGAGCATCGACATCACGTCGTGGCGTTCAAGATAAGTGGTGTCGGGCAGAATCAGATCGGCGAACGCCGTCATTTCCGATTCAAACGCATCACACACGATGATGAAGGGAATCTTGTATTCGCCGTTCTCATTCCTGTCGTTCAGCATGCGCCGTGTTTCGCTGGTGTTCATCGACGAATTCCACGCCATGTTGGCCATGAAAATAAACAGCGTGTCGATCTTGTACGGGTCGCCGCGCCAGGCATTGGCGATGACGTTATGCATCATGCCGTGTACCGCCAGCGGATATTCCCACGAGAATGCTTTATCGATGCGCATCGGGCTGCCTGCGTCATCGACAAACAACTCGTCAGGGCTGGCGGGAAAGCCCAGAGGAGCGCCGCCCAGCGGCGTGTTGGGCTTGACCGCGTCAGGCGTCACCGGGTTGCGCGCGAACACCGGCGGCGTGCCACGGGGATACGGCGCCTTGTGGCGAAAGCCGCCAGGGCGGTCGATGGTGCCCAGCAGCGACATCAAAATGGACAGCGCACGTATGGTTTGAAAGCCGTTGGAGTGCGCCGCCAGCCCGCGCATGGCGTGAAACGCCACCGGGTTGCCGGTAATGGAGTCGTGCGTGCGGCCCCAGCTATCTGTCCACGCCAGCGGCAGCGTGATTTTTTGATCGCGCGCGATCTCGCCCATCTCGCGCGCCAGCGAGCGGATACGTGCCGCCGGAATGCCGGTGATTTCCGCGGCCCATTCCGGAGTGTAAGGTTCGAGCCGTTCGCACAGCAGTGCGAACGCTGGCCGCACCGGCATGCCGTCGGGCAGCGTGTACTTGCCGTTGAGCGCCGGCTTGCAGCCCGATGCGTGATTCGACACCGCCGCGTCGATACCCGCGTCCCACCACAACTGGCTGTGATTGCGGTGTGGATTGTCGGCAGGTGTAATGCCGTTGGCGACGACCAAGCCGTATTGTGGTGAATTCGGATCGTCGTTTACCAGATAACCGCCGTTGGTGTATTCGCCGACGAAGTCTTCGTCATACAGTTTTTCGCGAACCAGTTCGGCATTCAACGCCAGTAAAAGCGCGCCATCGGTGCCCGGCCGTATGGGGATCCACTCATCGGCAATCGCCGAATAGCCCGTGCGCACCGGATTGATGGAAATGAATTTGCCGCCGCTGCGCTTGAATTTGGAAATCGCAATCTTCAGCGGATTGGAGTGATGATCTTCCGCCGTGCCGATCATCACAAACAGCTTGGCGCGATCCAGATCCGGCCCGCCGAATTCCCAGAACGAACCGCCTATGGTGTAAATCATGCCGGCAGCCATGTTCACCGAACAAAAACCGCCGTGTGCCGCGTAGTTGGGCGTGCCGAACTGGGCGGCGAACAAACCCGTCAACGCCTGCATCTGGTCGCGCCCGGTGAAAAGCGCAAATTTTTTCGGATCGGTGGCGCGCAGATGCGTGAGCCGTTCTTCGATCTGCCGAAGCGCTTCATCCCACGTGATGACTTCAAATTCCGCATCGCCGCGATGCGCGCCGGCCTTGCGCCGCAAAGGTTGTGTAAGCCGCGCGGGCGAATACTGCTTCATGATGCCCGATGCACCCTTGGCGCAAATCACGCCCTGATTCAGCGGGTGCTCCGGGTTGCCTTCGATATAACGCACCTCGCCATCACGCAGCGTCACCTTGATGCCGCAGCGGCAGGCGCACATGTAACAAGTTGTGGTCTTGACTTCGGACGGGGAGAGTTCCGGCGCGGCGGGCGTCGTTGTGGGCATTGTTGGGCTTATTTGGGTGTACAGGGCTGTGCTGAGATGACACGACGGAGATTCTACCGAACTTGCACGCCGGCTCCTATCGGTAGTTGCACGGGTAAACTTCGACTTTTGTATGAATCATCCCAAGGGGGGCAGGCTGCTTATGGCACTCAAACGTCCGCAAAGCCCGACCGGCACGATGGTGGTGCTGGAGCACGTCTCGAACATCTTAAAGGGCAACGCGCTTGGCGATCCGCACGTGCGCCGGGTTGGGGCGTGGCTGCCGCCGCAGTATGACGCCGGTGACAGGCGGCGCTTCCCAGTCCTGTTCGATCTCGCCGGCTTTACCGGCACCGGCCTGTCGCACGCCAATTGGAAGCCGTTTGGCGATAACGTCCCGGAGCGCGCCGCACGCTTGATCCACGAAAAAAAAATGGGGCCGGCGATTATTGTGTTCCCCGATTGCTTTACCGCACTGGGCGGGAATCAATACATCAACTCATCGGCCATCGGCAATTACGCGGATTACCTCACGCGCGAGCTGATTCCTTTTGTGGACCGTGAATTTCGCACGCTGGCCAGCCGCGAGCATCGTGGCTGTTTCGGCAAATCTTCCGGCGGCTACGGTGCGATGATTCACGGTATGAAATACCCGCAACACTGGGGCGCCATCGCCAATCATTCGGGCGACTCGTATTTTGATTTTGTCTATTGGCACGATTGGCCGAACACCATCAACGAATTGGCCAAGTACTGCTCGCCGAAACGTACGGCGGGCGCGGTGAAGGAGCTGCGCGAGGCTGGCCGCAAGAACATCGCACAGGGCATGGACGACGGGCGCATCAAACGCTTTCTCGATGCGGTGTGGAAAAAAGAGAAACTCTCGGGCGGCGAGGGACATTGTTTGATGAATGTCTGCATGGCAGCAACGTACGATCCCGATCCGCGCGCGCCGCTGGGGTTCCGTGTGCCGTTTAATCTCGAATCCGGTGAGGTGATCGAGCGCCGCTGGCAAAACTGGCGCGCCCACGATCCGGTTAATCTGGTGGCGAAGTACCGTGCGAATCTGAAAACGCTGCGCGGCATTTTTGTCGATTGCGGCTGGCGCGATCAGTATCACATTCATTTCGGCACGCGCATTCTGTCGCGGCGTCTTGCGGCGGCGGGCGTACGACACACGTACGAGGAATTCGACGACAATCACTCGGACATTGATTACCGCATGAATGTGAGTCTGCCATTTTTGTACAGGGCGTTAAAACCGTAGACAAGATACGCTAAAAAAGTCAATTAAAACAAATAGTTAAAATATACCTGCCTGAGTGCATTTTCTCATCATGACATCAACGATTCCCCCTCAGCCCCGCCGCCCCGCACTTGCCGGATTGCGCGTGATTGATCTCGCACGCGTGCTTGCAGGCCCGACCTGCGCGCAAACGCTGGCCGACCTTGGGGCTGATGTGATCA
>SYEN01000093.1 GCA_005800795.1 Burkholderiales bacterium
CAGCGGAACAAGCGATATGGGTCTTCCAGATTATCCAGCCGCTCATTCACGGTTTCGTCGCGCGTATCCGCAATAAAGCGATACGCCTGCAACAGTCCGGCGGGCCCGACAAATTTATCCGGATTCCACCAAAAGGACGGGCACGAGGTCGAGCAACACGCACACAGAATGCATTCATACAGCCCGTTCAATTCCTCGCGGTCTTCCGGCGACTGTAAGCGCTCGGTTTCCGGCGGCGGCGTGTCATTGACCACATACGGCTTGATCGAGTGGTACTGCTTGAAAAACTGCGACATATCGACAATCAGGTCGCGGATTACCGGCAGGCCCGGCAGCGGGCGTATCTGCACCACCGGCCCCTGGGATTCCAGATCCGCGAGCTTGGTAATGCACGCAAGTCCGTTCTTGCCGTTGATGTTCATCGCATCCGAACCGCATACGCCTTCGCGGCACGAGCGGCGGAATGAAAACGTGTCGTCTTCAACCTTGATGCGCACCAGCGCATCCAGCAGCATGCGGTCGGTGGGTTCCAGCGCGATGTCGTAAAACTGCATGCGCGGTTTTGCGTCCACGTCGGGGTTGTAGCGGTAGATGTTGAATTTCATTTATTCAGTCATTTCACAAATAGCACTAGTAAACCCGCGCCTTGGGTTCAAACGATTCCACAGTCATCGGTTTCAGCTGCACCGGTTTGTACTCCAGCCGGTTGCCCTCTTTGAACCACAGCGTGTGTTTCATCCAGTTCACGTCGTCACGGTTGGGGAAATCGCTGCGGTCATGCGCACCACGCGATTCCTGCCGTGCGTTGGCGGAAATCATGGTGGACAGCGCAACTTCAATCAGGTTATCGAGTTCCAGCGCTTCGACGCGCGCGGTGTTAAATACTTTGCTTTTATCCTGAGTGAACGTGCTTTTGGCCCGATCTGCCACGGCCAGCATTTTTTTCACGCCTTCGGCCATGCTGTCGGGGAAGCGGAACACGCCGCAGTGCGCCTGCATGGTGCGGCGCATATCCGCACCGACATCATTTACACGTTCGCCAGTTGTCGCGGAATCCAGCCGCGCGAGACGGGCCAGCGTTTTATCGGCCGCATCGGCCGGCAAGTCGGGCAGGGATTTCACATCGCCCGCAATATCCTTCACCACTTGCTCGCCCGCCGACTTGCCAAACACCAACAAATCCAGCAGCGAATTGGTACCCAGGCGGTTCGCGCCGTGCACCGACACACAGGCGCACTCGCCCGCAGCATACAGGCCCTTGATGATTTTCTCGCCACCCTTGCCATCGGGCATCACGGCCTGCCCCTGCACATTGGTCGGCACCCCGCCCATCTGGTAATGGCAGGTGGGCACCACGGGAATCGGATCGGTGGCTGGATCGACGTTGGCGAATTTCTTGGCAATTTCACGGATGCCGGGCAAGCGCTTGTCGATCACATCACCGCCCAAATGATCGAGTTTCAACAAGATGTACTCGCCATCCTTGCCCGCACCGCGGCCTTCCTTGATTTCGGTAGCCATGGCGCGCGACACCACGTCGCGGCTGGCCAAGTCTTTCACAGTGGGCGCATAACGCTCCAGAAAGCGCTCGCCATTCTTGTTCAGCAAAAAACCGCCTTCGCCGCGCACGCCCTCCGTAATCAGCACGCCAGCACCTGCGACTCCCGTCGGATGGAATTGCCAGAATTCCATATCTTCCAGCGGAATGCCGGCTCGCGCAGCCATACCCAAGCCGTCGCCGGTATTGATAAATGCGTTGGTGCTGGCGGAGTAAATGCGCCCTGCCCCGCCGGTTGCCAGCAAGGTGGCCTTAGCGTGCAGAATCATCAATTCGCCGGTTTCCATTTCCAGCGCCACCACGCCGAGAACGTCACCGGCCTGATTGCGGATTAAATCCAGCGCCATCCACTCAACGAAAAACTGCGTATGCGCGCGCACATTACGCTGATACAGCGTGTGTAACATGGCGTGACCGGTGCGGTCCGCAGCTGCGCAGGCACGCTTGATGGCACGTTCACCGTAGTTGCTGGTATGGCCGCCGAACGGCCGCTGGTAAATCTTGCCGTTGTCGAGCCGATCAAACGGCATGCCGTAGTGCTCAAGTTCCACCACGGCATCGCACGCCTTGCGGCACATGAACTCGATGGCATCCTGATCGCCCAGATAATCCGAACCCTTGACGGAGTCGTACATGTGCCAGTGCCAATTATCTGGCTCTTCATTACCCAACGAGGCCGAAACGCCACCTTGCGCTGCCACCGTATGAGACCGGGTGGGAAATACCTTCGACAACACAGCCACCTTCAAATTGGATTCGGCCAATTGCAGCGCGGCGCGCAAGCCCGAGCCACCAGCACCCACTACAACAGCATCAAATTGTCTGCGAGAAATACCCATTACCTACCCCACAAAATCTGCACGGCCCAAGCGCCGTAAGCGACCAGCGCCAAAATCACCAACGCGTACAAGGCCACGCGCAAGCCGGTGGGCTTGATGTAATCCATGAATATATTGCGCATGCCTATCCAGGCGTGCACAAATAAACACAATAAAAACAATAAGGTAGCGTAGCGCATCAGTGGCGTCATCCACACGCCGCGCCAACCCGCATAATCAAACTGCGGCATTTTCAGCAGCATCACCACAAACAGCACGGTGTAAACAATCATTACGACAGCAGTAATGCGCTGCGCCAGCCAGTCGCGCAGGCCGTAATGAGCACCGCTAACATGACGGTTTACCATAGCTTCACCCCAATCGCTACGGTGAGCACGATACTGACAATCAACACCACGTAGCTTGTGGTGCGCGCGGTTTCAAGTTCCAGCCCCTTGTGCATGTCGAGTGCCAGATGGCGGATTCCCGCGCAAAAATGGTGTAAATATGCCCAAAGTAACCCCAAGAGCACAATCTTCACCAGCGGATTGCCCACCCAAGTTTTGAACTTGGAAAACGATTGCATGGATTCCAGACTACTGCCCAACAGGCACAGCAGCAGCGGCAGCATTAGAAAAAGCACCGCGCCGCTGACGCGATGCAAGATAGAAACAAAGGCCGGCAATGGCAGCCGGATTTCCATTAAATTCAGGTGCTTGGGACGGCTCGAGGGCATCACATGACTTCTTTCGTGCGATTCGTTACGGATGATACGGTCTGATGTTCCGACCTTGGCAGTTGCCGGTCAAGGCACCCGCCTACAGGTCTAAACGACAACGAATTAACGGCAAATGGGCACAACACTGAAACGAAGACCCAATTACTTGCGGCGTTGAAAAATTCTACCAGCTTTCAGCATGTTGCGGAACAGCACGGAGCGTCATTTTCAGCCCCCTAATCCACGCGTTGACCGTATGCGGGACGGGCCGATCGCGGCAAATTTCGCGCCCGATTGCGGTGCATAGCCCGGCGCAGCAAGTTGACCCGCTCCTGAGCGTTAGCTATTATCGCCGCTCTTCCCCGAGTAGTGTCCATCAATGCAGTTGCGATTTTCTCAATTGCGGATCAAGCGTACCTTATCGACCCGAAATTCAGGAGTTTCACCATGAAAAAACCCATGCGCGTCGCGGTGACTGGCGCCGCAGGTCAAATCGGCTACAGCCTGTTGTTCAGAATCGCCAGCGGCGAGATGCTCGGCAAGGATCAACCCGTGATCCTGCAACTGCTCGAGATCCCCGATGAAAAAGCGCAAAAGGCTTTGACCGGCGTGATGATGGAGCTCGACGACTGCGCGTTCCCTTTGCTGCACAGCATGATTCCGGCCTCCGATCCGAACGTGGCGTTCAAGGACGCGGATGTCGCGCTGCTGGTTGGTGCCCGCCCGCGCGGCCCCGGTATGGAGCGTAAGGATTTGCTCGAAGCCAACGGCAAGATTTTTGGCCCGCAGGGCAAGGCGTTGTCGGATCACGCCAGCCGCGATGTCAAGGTGCTGGTGGTGGGCAACCCGGCC
>SYEN01000012.1 GCA_005800795.1 Burkholderiales bacterium
CTGCCGAGCCGTTGCGGCGCATGCTGCGCATTCTTTTGCAGCCTCAGTAAAATATTTTATAAAAACAAATAGTTACGATATTGTGCTGTGCGGCTGCCGGCAAATGTTGTTTTTTGTTCACAGCGGTCGTTAATTTGTTGTATCAGCCGCGATTCTGAGTGCTGGCTAAACCACAAGGGATTGTGGTCAGTCCGCCCGCGAAACGGAAGAAGCACTGCAATGGCTGGGCTGCGTGTTCAAATTTCATGCGAAACATGAACTTGAATCCCTAAGTGATTGATGTTAGCTTAGTATTTCCAAAATTTATCGAATTCTAGAGGTGGCGCTGTGCGGGAATTCAAACTCAAAAAATGGGTAGCCGCGGGGCTGATGGTCGCGATGCCGTACGCGAGCATCGTCGACGCAGCCGGGTTGGGCAGACTCAACGTGTTATCGCAATTGGGGCAACCGTTTTCGGCCGAGATTGATCTGGTTAATGTGACCAAAGAAGAGCTTGCGTCGCTCAAAGCCAGCCTGGCGTCGCCGTCGGCATACCAGGCGGCCAACCTGCAATTTAATCCGGCACTCAACGGGTTGCGTCTCTCGATTGAGCGCCGGCCCAATGGATCGTCGTATATCAAAGCTACTTCGTTTCGTCCCGTTTCCGAGCCGTTTCTCGATCTGGTGATCGAGCTGGTTTGGGCGGGTGGCAAAGTCTCGCGTGAATACTCGGCCTTGCTGGATCCCCCGGGTATGGAATCACCCGCCGCCGCGGTGACAGCGCCGGTGGCCGTCCCCGCAACGCCTGCCGCACAAGCGCCGTCGCCGGCAGCACCTGCAGCCGTTGCCAAACCTGCAGCCACAACGCCTGTGCCAACGCCAGCACCTGTGGCTGCATCGCCTGCACGCGCGCCCGCGGCAAGCCAGGTGACCGTCAAATCCGGAGACACGCTAAGCAGCATAGCGGGTAGCGTCAAACCGGAAGGTATTTCGCTCGAGCAAACGTTGATTGGGTTGTTCCGCACCAATCCGGATGCGTTCAGCAACAACAATATCAATCAGTTGCGCGCTGGCAAAATCCTTAACGTACCGGAGCGCGAGCAGCTTGCGGCCATCACGCAGGGCGACGCAGCGCAGGAAGTGCGCATGCACGCCAGCAACTGGAACAACTATCGGCAGAAAGTCGCCGAAGCCGCGCCCAGTGCGGCAGATGCCGCTCCTGCGGCAAAGGGCAAGATCGCTGCGCGGGTGGAAGACAAGGCTGCGTCCGGAGGCAAGGATGTGGTGGTGCTGTCCAAGGGTGACAAGGGTGGCGCCGCAGGCAGCAAAGGCGACGCCGACCGCATACGTGCGTTGCAGGAAGACTTGGCTGCACGCGACAAATCGCTGGCGGAATCCAAAGATCGCGTAGCTCAGCTCGAAAAAACGCTGAAGGAATTGCAGAAGCTGGGCGAAATCAAGAGCCAGGGTATGGCCGGCGCGCAAACGGCTGCCAAGGGCGCTGACCCGAAAGCCGACGCCAAGGCTCCTCCGAAGGCTGACGTCAAGGCGGAGCCGCCGAAGACTGCTGAGGCGCCCAAACCTGATCCGGCTAAAGCGGAACCCCTGAAAGTCGAACCGCCGAAAGCTGAACCGCCCAAGGCAGATATCAAGGTAGCGGAAGCACCCAAGGCCGATACGCCACCTCTGCCGCCTGCCAAGGCCGCACCGCCAGTACCTCCGCCTGCGCCCAAGAAGGCTGCTCCGCCGTCGGAACCCAGTTTGATGGATACGGTGATGGATAACATTCTTCCCATCGGTGGCGGCGCTGCATTGCTGGCAGGTGCCGGCGGATTCCTGGCGTGGCGCCGACGCAAGAAAAAATCGGATGAGGACGAAACACCTGATGCGGCATTCAGAACCGAACCGACCAGTGCGGCTGCCGCCGTTCCTGCCGCGTTGGCCCCGGTTGCCGCAGCAGCGGCAGTGGCAGCCGCGCCGGCGTCCGATGTGGTTGATCCTATCGACGAGGCGCAGGTGTACATCGACCATGGCCGCGACGCGCAGGCGGAAGAAATTCTCAAGGAAGCCATGGTTACCCAGCCGGACCGTCCTGACATTCAGTTGAAGCTGCTCGAGGTTTACGCCGCGCGCGGTGACAAGGATGCCTTCAATGCGGCGGCGCAGCCGTTCCATACACTGACCAACGGTACGGGCGATCAATGGAATCGCGCGGCGGCCATGGGCTACGCGCTGGATCCGGGCAATCCGCTGTATCCGAACACGGGCAAGATTGTCGATCTGACGGCGGATTCCTCCGCGGGTGGTCTCGATCTCGATCTCGATCTGGGCGGCGGCGGTACGCCAGAAGAAGACGCCATGGGCACCACCACCGACATCCTGCTGGATCACGGGGGCGGCGAAGACAGCGACCTGAACAAGACCATGGTGGTGTCGCGTGGAGGTGCCTTGGGTGGTGATACCTCGGCAATTGACGTAACGCCGATGATTGACGTGCCCGCGGCCGCGCCTGCAGCCGAGGCAGCCCCGCCGATGATGGATTTCAATCTCGACTTGCCTTCTGCCACCGGTGCGACAGACACGCCGACGACCCGGGTTGATCCACCGCCGGCTGCCGAGTCCGCGAACACCATGGATTTCAATCTCGATCTGCCGGCGGCCAGCGAGCCTGCGCCAGCAGCGGCCGCTGCGGCACCTGCTGCCAAGGCGGACGATGGTGGACTGGACTTCAAGATCGATATGGGCGGCATCAGTCTGAATCTGGACGACGACAAACCCGCTGCCGTGGCCGACGCTGCGCCGGCAGCCGGTGGCGCGAAGGACGCCCACTGGGAAGACGTGCAGCAAAAATTTGATTTGGCGCGCGCCTATCAGGAGATGGGTTACAAGGAAGGCGCGATTGAAATCCTGCATGAAGTCGAGCGCGAAGGCGACGCAGGACAAAAGGCCGAAGCGCAAAAAATGATGCTAACGTTAAAGTAGGTGAAGTCGTAATGTTTGTAGTGTCAGTGGCATCGGTGGCATCGGAATAAAATAGTTCAACGTTATCACTGGACCACGGCGGGAAACTGCTGCGGTCTTTTTTTTCCCGGGTTCCCATTCAAATCATGCGCGTGGCGTTGGGTATCGAATACGAAGGCAGCAGCTATTGCGGCTGGCAGACGCAGCCCGGCGGCTGCGCCGTGCAGGATAAGGTGGAAGCCGCGCTCGCGCAGATAGCCGGTGCGCCGGTGGCAACGATCTGTGCCGGGCGCACGGATACCGGCGTGCATGCACTGGCGCAGGTGGTGCATTTCGACAGCCCGGTCGAGCGGCCCCAATCGGCGTGGGTGCGTGGCGTGAACGCGTTGTTGCCTTCCGCCATTGCGGTGACGTGGGCGCAACCCGTGGCGGAAACCTTTCACGCACGGTTTTCAGCCACTGCGCGGCACTACCGTTATGTGCTGCTCAATCATGCGGTGCGCCCCGCTGCCGATCACGGGCGTGTCGGCTGGTTTCACGCGCCGCTGGACGTCGCGCGCATGCGCGAGGCAGCAGCTTGTCTGCTCGGCGAGCATGACTTCGGTGCGTTTCGCTCTTCGCAATGCCAGGCGAAATCGCCGGTGCGCAAGCTGACGCAACTGGCAATCGTTGCCCATGGCCCCTACCTGCTGATTGATCTGTCCGCCAACGGGTTTTTGCATCACATGGTGCGCAATATCGTGGGTAGTTTGGTGTATGTCGGCAGCGGCCGCCAGCCGCCGGCGTGGATGCAATCGCTACTGGCTGCGCGCAACCGCAATGAGGCCGCGCCCACGTTCGACGCAGCGGGACTGTATCTCGCCGGCGTGGATTACGACGCGGAGTGGCAACTGCCGGGAAACGAACGGTTACAATGGCCGCACTGGCCCTGAACGACACTCCATGACAGCGATCAAAATATGCGGCATTACGCGCGAGCAGGATTTGCTCGCCGCCGCGCAAGCGGGCGTTAATGCTGTCGGCTTTGTGTTTTATGCAAAGAGTCCGCGCGCGGTGACGCCCGCGCGTGCCGCCGGGCTGATGCAGGGGTTGCCGCCTTTCGTGATGAGCGTGGGATTGTTTGTTGATGCGAGCGTTGAGGACATCAAGCAAGCGCTGGCCATGGCGCGCGTTGATCTGTTGCAGTTTCATGGCGACGAATCTCCAGCGTACTGCGGCCAGTTTGGCATCCCGTATCTCAAGGCTTTGCGCGTGAGGAAGGGGGTGGATTTGTTACAATATGCCTGCGATTATCACGACGCGCGCGGTTTGCTGCTGGACGCCTACGTGGAAGGCACGCCCGGCGGTACCGGCGCCACCTTCGACTGGGCGCTGATACCGAAAGCTTTGCCGTTGCCGGTGGTGTTGTCGGGCGGGTTGACGCCGAACAATGTGACGGCTGCGATCACGGCTGTAAGGCCGTGGGCGGTGGATGTGTCCAGCGGTGTGGAGATTTCCAAAGGTATCAAAAGCGCCGAAAAAATCACGGCGTTTGTAACCGGAGTTCGCAATGCAGATGTATGACCTACCCGATGGCTTGGGGCATTTTGGGCCTTATGGTGGCACCTTTGTGGCCGAGACGCTGATCGATGCGTTGGACGAACTGCGCGAAGCGTACGCGAAGTACCAACAAGACCCCGAGTTCAAGCGGGAATTCGCCTATGAATTGAAGCACTACGTCGGGCGTCCCAGCCCGGTGTATCACGCCAAACGTTGGTCCGACCATTTTGGCGGCGCGCAGGTTTATTTGAAGCGCGAGGATTTGAATCA
>SYEN01000094.1 GCA_005800795.1 Burkholderiales bacterium
ATGCACGTGGTGACGGTGGAAGGTTCGGGCATCAACAAGTTTGCCGATCTGAAAGGCAAGCGGGTTTCCACCGGTGCGGTGAACAGCGCCACTGAGGTGATGGCGCTGCGCTTGACCGAAGCGCACGGCATGACTTTCAAGGATTTCACGCAGGAGCGGCTGGATCCGGGCAAATCAGTGGACGCGATCAAGGACAAAAAACTCGATGCGTTTTTCTGGGTGGGCGGCGTGCCGACGGCAGCGGTGACGGAACTGGCGGCAACGCCCGGCTTGAAGCTGAAACTCATCGATCACGACGACGGCGTGGCCGGTATGACCAAAATTTACGGCCCGCTGTATGTGCGCGACACCATTCCGGCAAAAGCCTATCCGGGGCAGGATCAGGCCAACCGCATCGCAACCGTGTGGAACGTACTGGTGGCGCGCGCGGACGTTTCCGATCAAGTGGCGTACGACGTGGTGAGAACGATTTTCGAGCGCAAGGCTGACATGGAGCGCGTGCACCCTGAATCGCGAAACTTCGATCTGAAGTATCAGACCAATGCGGCGTCGGTAATCCCGTTTCATCCGGGCGCGATAAAGTATTTGGCCGAGAAGGGTGTAAAAGTTCAATAAAATAATTAATAAAAACAAATACTTACATTGATGACACAAACCCCGCTCTCGTTTCGAGGCGGGGTTTTTTGTGTCGCATGATGTGCAACAAACCCCGAAACCATGTCCGCATCTGAATCACCCGCTGCAACCGTCAGCAACGAAGCGATAAGAAAAGCCGAGGAATTCATCGAGGCCGAGGAAGGCGCCTCCAACAAACTGGGCGGCTGGCTGGGTACGTTCGTTGCGCTGCTCGCCATCGTGATGTCGGTGTTTCACCTGTATGCGGCGATGACCATTATGCCCACGCACATCCTGCGCGGCATCCACGTGGCGTTCATGTTGTTCCTGGTGTTCTTACTGTTCCCCGTGGCTAAACGCTTTCGCAACAAGGTGCGGTGGTGGGATTGGCTGCTGGCGATAGTGTCGCTTTACGTGATGGGGCACATGCTGTTCGGCGGCGACGCGTTTCTTGAGCGCAGCACCGTGCCCAGCGCGCTGGATACTTTTTGCGGCGTGGCGCTGATGCTGTTGATCCTTGAAGCGGTGCGCCGCTGCAGCGGCTGGATCATGCCTGCCGTGGTGGTGCTATTTTTGTTTTACGCCGCCATTGGCGCCAAGCTGCCGCCGCCGTGGACGCATCAGGGCATGGATACTGCGCGCATCGTCGGCCACATGTACATGACCATGGAAGGCATCTTCGGCACCGCCATCGATGTCTCCTCCACGCTGATTATCCTGTTCACGATTTACGGCGCTTTTTTGCAGTATTCCAACGCCGGCAAGTTCTATATCGATTTTTCATTTGCAGCGATGGGCGGCAAGCCGGCGGGCGCGGGCCGCACCATCGTGCTGTCGTCGTTTTTGCTGGGCGGGCCGTCGGGCAGCGGGGTTGCCACCACGGTGACGCTGGGCTCGGTGGCCTATCCGATGCTGATGAAAGCCGGTTACGGCAAGGATGCCGCCGGTGGCCTGTTGGCAGCGGGCGGCCTCGGCGCGATTATTTCGCCGCCAGTGCTGGGCGCGGCGGCGTTCTTGATCGCCGAGTTTTTGCGCGTGACGTATCTTGAAGTGCTGTTGATGGCGACGATACCGACACTGCTGTTTTACTTTGCGCTGTTCCTGATGGTCGAAATTGACGCACGCAAGTTCGGCATGAAACAGGTCGCCATCGACAAGGCCGATACGGTTTGGAATCTCACCCGGCGATTCGGCTTTCACTTTCTGTCGCTGATCGCGATCATCGCTTTCATGCTGTGGGGGTTCTCGCCGTTGGCTTCGGTCTTTTACGCCACCGTGGTGGCTTTTTTGGTGAGTTTTCTGCACCCCAGCTGTGCGCTGATCCCGTACGAAGTGTTCCAACGCAAAATGCCTGTGCTGCAGGGGGTGTGGGTGAGCGGTCTGCGCAAGGCCATGGAAGGCGGCTCGGTCGGCGTGCTGAATGTGGCGGCGACCTGCGCGGCGGCCGGCCTGATCGTCGGTGTGGTGACGCTGACCGGTTTGGGACTTAAATTCAGTTCCATCGTTCTGACCTACGCCGATGGCTGGAGCAAGGGCATCGTCGACGGGCTGGCGATGATGGGCGTCACCCCCACGCCCGCGCTGTTGCACGACGTGAAGCTGCTGCTGACGGCACTGATGACGTCCCTCATTGTGTGGATCGTCGGTCTCGCAGTGCCGGTGACCGCAAGCTACATCCTCTGCGCGGTGATTGCCGCGCCCGCCTTGATTCAACTCGGCGTGCCGGATTTCGCCGCGCACATGTTTATTTTTTACTACGCGGTGCTGTCGGAAGTTTCGCCGCCAACGGCGTTGTCGCCGTTCGCAGCAGCGGCGATCACCGGCGGCGACCCCTATAAGACAACATTGCAATCGTGGAAGTACACCATGCCCGCGTTTCTGGTGCCGTTCATGTTTGTGCTTGATCCGGCGGGCCTGGGCCTGCTGTTGATGGGCTCGTTCAAGGCGCTGGCGAAAGCCTCGGTGGTGGATATCGCCATCGTCAGTGCCACGGCGATGATCGGCATCGCGGCGCTGGCGGCAGGCGTGCAGGGCTGGTTGTTCCGGCAGACCACGCGGGCGGAGCGCTGGCTGTTGATTATTGCGGGTCTGGCGCTGGTGTACCCGAAAGCGATGTTCGACGTGGTCGGGGTGGGTTTGATCATTGTCGCCATCGTGCTGCAAAAACTGCGTTCGGCACATTCGCCGCCACCGGTGTAATCTCCGGCGATGTCCGAGCCCGTCGCATCGTCCAAATCCGCTGCAAAAGAAAGTCGCGCACCGCTCACCATAGCGGTGTTGGTGGCGCTGTGCGGCGCGCTGATAGCCATGCCCTCACCTGCCGGCTTGCCCGAAGCCGGCAAACGTGTGATCGCGGTGGCCTTGCTCGCCATCGGCCTGTGGTGCACCGAGGCATTGCCCGCCGGGGTGACCGGTCTGGTGCTGATCGTTGCGCTGGTGTTGACCGGCGCGGTGCCGAATTTCTCTGATGCGCTGGCGGGTTTTGCCGATCCGGTGGCGTATTTTCTGATCGGCGTACTCACCCTCGGGCTGGCCGTGCAAAAAAGCGGGCTTGCCGAACGCATTGCCGGATTTTTTCTGCGCCGTTCCCGCGGCAGCGCGTCGTCGCTGTATGTGCAATTACTGCTGACGTTTCCGCTACTGACCCTGGTTTTACCCTCGGCCACCACGCGCACCGGCATACTGGTGCACGTCTACGAGCAGGCGCTGGAACTGGCCGCCGTGCCGCGCCAGTCGCCACTGGCGAGCGCGATCATGATGGCGCTCAATTCGATCAACCGGCTGGCGTCCACCATCCTGATGACTGGCGGCATCACGCCGGTGGTGGCGGCGGCATTGATCGGCGCTTCGGTCGGGCATATTGGGTGGAATCAGTGGCTGGTGCTGATGAGCGTGCCGTACTTCGTACTGCTGGCCGTAGGCAGCGCGATGATTTATGTAATCTACCGTTCCGGGTTCGCCCAGCGTCTGCCCGCATTGCCCGACCAACCGCCGCGCAAACTGGCACCCAAGGAATGGCGCACACTCATCATCACGCTTGGCGCATCGCTGTTGTGGCTCACCGACGCCTGGCACCACTGGCATCCGGCGATTCCGGCGCTGATTGCGTGGATAGTGCTGCTGATGCCGCGCATCGGCGTGCTGACGTGGAAGGAGTTCGAGCGCGATATCGGCTGGGCAAACTTTTTTGTGCTGGCGGCGTCGTTGTCGCTGGCACGCGCGTTGAAGGTCAGCGGTGCCAGCGATTGGGTGGCCGGCCTGATCACCGCAGCGGTGCCCGCCTTTCAGGGGCAGCCGTATTACGTGGTCGCCACGCTGATGATTGCCTCGGTGCCGGTGCGGCTGCTGATTCCCAACATTACCGGCTTTCTGGCTACCACCATTCCCATCGCTATGGCCATCGGCACCGCCACCGGGGTCAACCCGATGATCTGCGGGCTGGCGGTGATGATCGGCGGCGACGCCGTGCTGTATTACCCGGCACAAAGCGTGTCATCTTTGGCGGTGTACGAGCGCGGCTACCTCACCGCGCCGGACATCTTTAAATTCGGCGTGTGGATGACGCTGGCGGCAATCGTCGTGGTGCTGCTGGTGGCGTTGCCGTACTGGGCGGCGGTGGGCGTACCGTTGCAGGTGCGGTAGCATGGTTCCGCGCAAGTTCAACGCAGAAGGGCGAAACGTGGAAAAGAAGCGTTGATTTAAGTATCTGTTTTTAAACAATATTTTTAAACTAAAACCCGCTCCAAAATGTGAAAGCCATGAACAACGCAGCCAAAGACGATCTGCCCTATGCGGGCGTAAAAGTTCTCGATCTATCGCAAGGTGTGGCTGGCCCGTATTGCGGCATGCACCTCGCACGCAACGGCGCCAACGTGATCAAGGTCGAGCCGGTCGAAATTGGCTGCTGGAGCCGGCGCCTGGGCAAGCACACGAATGACCACACCGCGCATTCCGTCATCGTCAACCGCGCCAAGCGCTCGCTCGCCCTTGACCTCAAATCCGAGCAAGGCGTGGCCATTGTGCAGCGGCTTGCCAGCCAATGCGACGTGTTGATCCATAACTATCGCGTCGGCAAGATCGACAAGTTCAAGCTTGATTACGAGAGCGTCAAGAAAACCAACCCGAATGTGGTTTACGCCCACATCACCGGCTTCGGCCCGACGGGGCCGCGCGCCGACAATCCTGCAACGGACTCGGTGATGCAGGCCTATACGGGCATGATGTCGATCAATCGCAGTGCGGCGGGTGTGCCGCAGCGTATCGAAATGCTGGCGATCGATTTCTCCACCGGCCTGTATGCCTTCCAGGCGGTCTCAGCAGCGCTCTACCGCAAAGCAATGAAAGGCCGCGGCGCCCATATCCAGACCAGCCTGCTGGAATGCGCGCTCGCCCTGCAGGAAGGCGCGATGATGGAACACCATTTGCAGGGCGGCGCCGCGGAGCCCATCGGCGCCCCCACCGGTATGTTCAAAACCCAGGACGGCTTCATGAGCGTCAACGCGCGGCGTGATGAGCACTTCAAGCGCCTCGCCAAACTGATCGGCAAGGACGGGTGGATCACCGATCCGCGTTACGCCGACGCGCGCGCCCGCGTCAAGCATCGCGAAGAACTAATGGCCGAACTGCGGCCCCTCTTCGAAACCAAAACCTCCAACGAATGGATGGAACTGCTTTCGAGCATCGACATCCTGAAAGCCAAGGTCAACACCTACGACGAACTTTTCAAAGACCCGCAGGTGCAGGCGATGAATGCGGTACGCTGGGTGGAGAACGACGCGCTCGGCCGTGTGCCGATGGGGACGATTTGCGGGCAGCCCGCGCCGGTGACGGGTGATCCACTCACGCATGCGCCGCATTTGGGCGAGCATACGCGGGAGATTTTGGGGGAGATGGGGTTTGGCGCTGGGGATATCGAAAAGCTGACGGCTTCGGGCGTAGTCGCGTGCTACCGCGAATAAGCAAGTTCCAGGGTTTGTCAGTAGATACAGAAATCTGTATTATGCCCGCATGAAGACGACGCTAGACATTAATGACACCTTGCTTGCCAGCGCCAAGGCGCTGGCTGCCCGGCAACGCACCAGTGTGACGCGGTTGATCGAAGAAGGCCTGCAATTGCGCTTGCGTGCGAACGCCATGCCCAAGAAGCTGAGAAAGCGGGCGATCCCCGTGTTTCATGGAAAGGGCGGCTTGGCCGCGGGCGTGAATCCCCTAAGCAACAAAGCGCTGTTCGAAGCGGCAGGCGATGACGCCTGACGTCAACGTGCTGGTGGCGGCGTCGCGCGACGATCACCCGCATCACGAGATCGCGATAAAGTGGTTGCATCACTCGCTTGAGGCATGCGAGCACGGCGCCACGTTTCGACTGCTGCCGATGGTCACCGCAGCCTTCCTCAGGCTGACGACCAATCCGCGTATTTTCCCCAAAGCAGCGCCGCTGGATGCCGCGGTAGCCTTCATTGATGCATTAGCCGCGGCGCCCGGCGTGGATATGCCATCAATTGGGCCGGAGTGGCCATTGCTGCGACAACTTTGCACGGATAAATCGTTGACGGCCAATCAAATTCCCAACGCATGGATTGCCGCATGCGTGAATTATCTGGGCGATCATTTGGTTACATTCGACGCGGATTTCAAGGCATTGCTGCGCCCGGCGCAATTGACAGTACTGCCGGCACAGTAAACGTTGCGGGCGTTGTATTCCTATGTATTGCATAGTTACGCGAGTCGCAATATTGCAGACCTGTCGCCTTGCGTTTAAATTATTTATAAATCCAATACGCTATGGTTGGCGAATTTAAATCGACGTAGGCCACTTTGATGTATCTGGCTGAGGAGAAATTTCCATGAAAAAAAGCATGGCCGCGATTGCGGCAGTTACGGCGCTTGCCGGCGCGGCAGGCACGCACGCCCAGGAGTATCCGGTGAGGCCGATACGCATCATTCTGCCGTTTGCGCCCGGCGCCGGCACCGATCTGGTGGCGCGTCTGCTGGCGCAGCGCTTCGCCGCGGCTTGGGGCCAACCGGCAGTGGTGGACAATCGGGCGGGTGCGGGCGGCAACATCGGCGCCGAGCTGGTGGTGAGAAGTCCGCCCGACGGCCACACCTTGTTGATGACCACGGCGTCACTGACGGTGAACGTCACCCTCTATCCAAAGCTGCCGTTCGATCTGCGGCGCGACCTCATGCCGATCACACAGGTGGGCTCGGTGCCGATAGTGATAACGGTGCATCCCTCGGTGCCGGCCAAGAACCTTAAGGAACTGCTGGCACTCGCCAAATCTCGCAAGGAAGGGCTCAACTACGGTTCCAACGGTACCGGCACGACCAGCCACCTTGCGGGCGAATGGCTGGCGCAAGCGTCCGGGCTCAAGTTGACGCATATCCCATACAAGGGCGCGAGCGCCGTGATGGCTGCGCTGCTAAGCGGCGAAGTCGAAATCGGTTTTCCGGGGACCACCAGCGCGCGGCCCCTGATTGCCGCCAATAAGCTGCGCGGTCTGGCTGTTACCACAGCGCGACGTGCCTCGGTGCTGCCCGATCTGCCGACGGTGGCCGCGGTGTTTCCCGGCTTTGATGTCGACAATTGGTTTGCGTTGTGGGCGCCGGCCGGCACCAACCCCGCGATCATCAACAAGGTGCAGGCGGAAGTGGTGAAAAGCCTGCCGCATCCGGACGTGAAAGCCTACATGACCCGTGAAGGCGTGGAGCCCATCGGCAGCACGCCGGCGGATTTCGCCGTGCACATCAATCGCGAAATCGAAAAGTACGCGCGCATCATCAAGCTCTCGGGGGCCAAGCCGGATGCTTGATCGAATGAAAAAATCTATTAAATCAAATACTTATGCATCTGCTTTATGGGGCTATTTTTAGGATATAACTACCCTATTCGTTTTTGCGAGCGTAGATTTTCAGCCGCCAGTGCGCCAACAGCGAGCGGGCTGGCTATTTTTCCTTCCGATAAACTGTAGAAATCGTGACTTGATCTGACGCACAGTGTCAGATCACAGGGCCAGGATGCTTTTGAGCTCCTTCACAACGGCAAGTCAATCGGCAAGCAATGCAAGGCCTGAGCTGTGATCAATCCCGGGAACAACGCAATCAAAGGTGCCGTGTTCGACTTGGTGCTGATAAATTGTAAGTAGTTGATTTTATTGATTATTATATTTGAACGATAAAGAGCCTCGTCCCTAGCAGCCTGTCGGACTTAGCCGACAATTGTTTATTGAACTTGTCATCGAAGCCAGAAAGTAAACGTTGCTTGATA
>SYEN01000095.1 GCA_005800795.1 Burkholderiales bacterium
CAGGCCGGTGGTGGGCTCGTCGAAGAGGAAGAGGGGGGCTTGGGGCGCGAGGCGTGAAGCGGGTTGCGTGGCTTGTGCCAGATGTCCGGCCAGTTTCAGCCGCTGTGCTTCACCCCCGGACAGCGTGGGCACCGGTTGCCCCAGCCGCAGATATTCCAGCCCCACTTCCGCCAGCGGGCGCAGCGCGGCGGCGACCCTGTAATCGTCTTTGAAAAATGCGATCGCCTCGCTTACGGTCATGTCCAGCACATCGGCGATGGATTTGCCTTCGATGGTGACTTCGAGAATCTCCGCACGATAGCGGCGGCCATCGCAGTCGGGGCAGCGCAGGTACACATCCGACAGAAACTGCATTTCCACATGTTCAAAGCCGTTGCCGCCGCACGCCGGGCAGCGCCCGTTGCCACTGTTAAAGCTGAAGGTGCCTGCGGTGTATTGGCGCTCCATCGCCAGCGGGGTCTTGGTGTAGTGATCCCGGATGGTGTCAAACGCACCGACGTAACTGGCCGGGTTGGAGCGCGTGGTGCGGCCTATCGGGGATTGATCGACCATCATCACGTCGCCAATGTGTTCGTGCCCCGACAGAAGGCGATGCGCGCCCGGCGTCTCGGTCGGTTTGCCTTTCGCTTTGAGTAGCGCGGCATACAGCACATCCTGTATCAACGTGGATTTGCCGCTGCCCGACACGCCCGTGATACAGGTCAGAAAGCCCAGCGGGATTTGCACATCAATGTTCTTGAGATTGTGCTCAGTCGCGCCGCGCAGCGTGAGCAGGCGCGTGCGTGGATGCGCCATATCCGGCGCGCGCCCGCGCAAACCAGCGTCGGCGCGCAGTGCGCCGGATAAATAGCGCGCCGTCAGTGATTTATTATAAGTATCTGATTTAAATAGGTTTTTTGTTTCGCCAAAAAACACCACCTCACCGCCGCGCTCGCCTGGTCCGGGCCCCATGTCAAGCACGCGGTCGGCGGCGAACATGACTTGCGGATCGTGCTCCACCACCACCAGCGAATTGCCCGCATCGCGCAGCTTGTGCATGACGCCGATCACGCGCCCCATGTCGCGCGGGTGCAGCCCGATGGAAGGCTCATCCAGCACGAACAGCGTGTTGGTGAGCGAGGTGCCCAGTGCGGTGGTGAGATTGATGCGTTGCACTTCACCGCCGGATAGTGTGCGCGATTGCCGGTCGAGCGTGAGATAGCCCAGGCCCACCGCCATCAGGTAATCCAGCCGTGTGCGGATTTCCGTGAGCAGCATGGCGGTGGCTTCGTCCGCCAGGCTGGGCGCCTTGAACGCGTGGATGAAATCGCGCGTGCGGCTCACGGGCAGCAGCATCAGGTCATGCACGTTGAGGGCATCGCGCCCAACCTGCCCATCGTGCCCGTTGCAAGGTCCGCCGAGCTTCCAGCACAAGGCCTCCCTCTTCAATCGCGCGCCTTTGCACGCCCCGCACTCGGTATACGCGCGGTACTTCGACAGCAGCACGCGCACGTGCATCTTGTAGGCCTTGCTTTCCAGCCATTTGAAGTAGCGCGCCACGCCATACCACGTGCCCGGCCACGACTTTTTCCAGCTCACCCACTGCGGTTCGCCGTGAATAACCCAATGGCGGTGTTTCTCCGCCAGTTCGCGCCACGGCGTGTCGAGCGGCACGCCGCGCTTCTTTGCGTAGTTGACGAGATCGTCCTGACATTCCTTGTTCGACGGCGTCTGCCACGGTTTGACGGCGCCTTCGCGCAGCGTTTTCGCTTCGTCGGGAATCACCAGCCCGTAATCAACGCCGATCACGCGCCCGAAGCCGCGGCAGGTGTCGCAGGCGCCAAGCGGCGAATTGAAGGAGAACAGACTCGGCGTCGGGTCCTGGTAGTGCAGGTCACAGTCGGGGCAGTGCAGTGCCGTGGAGTAGCGCCAGGGTGCGTGCGGCGCGAGGGGTGCCGCGTCAGGCGTGTCAGTCGTGGCGTGGATGTTGACTCGCCCATTGCCGACTTTGATCGCGGCCTCTATGGCTTCAACGACCCGCGCGCGCTCCGCATGGCTGGCGCGAAAACGATCCTGAATCACTTCGAAGGCCTGTCCACTTTCGCTCAGGTAACGGGTATAGCCCTGTGCCTCCAGCAGTTTCTTCACCTCGGCGGCTGCAAAGTTCTTCGGCACCGCCACGGGAAACGCCACCGTCAGGCGCGGATCGTCCGCTGCCCTGGCGCGTGTCATCAGCGATTCAAAAATCGATTGCGGCGTATCGCGCGAGACCTTGGCGCCACAACTCTGGCAATACAATTCCGCTGCGCGTGCGTAGAGCAATTTGAGGTGATCGTTCAACTCCGTCATGGTGCCGACGGTGGAGCGCGAGGTGCGCACGGGGTTGGTCTGGTCTATGGCAATCGCGGGAGGGATGCCTTCGATGGCATCGACTTGCGGGCGATCTTGCCGGTCGAGAAATTGCCGCGCGTAGGGCGAAAAGGTTTCGACGTAACGCCGCTGGCCTTCGGCATATAGCGTGTCGAATACCAGTGAGGATTTGCCGCTGCCCGATACACCGGTGACAACGATCAGTTCGTTGGTGGGCAGATCCAGCGACAGATTTTTGAGATTGTTTTGGCGGGCGCCGCGGATGCGGATGAATTCCATGACGGACTTTATGAGAATCGGTGGGGTGAAACAGCGGGGTGTGCAGCGCCCCATTTTACGCCGCGCCGTGCCCGCGCCTCGCGCGACACCGCATCTATTCTGGCCTACAATCCTCGCGCATTCACGCATCCGCACGTTCGCGTTGCGGACAATTTCTCAGGGAGAATTTCACATGAAAGCTGTGTTGCTCACCGGCCCCGGCCAGCCGTTTCAGGTCGCCACCGTGCCCGACCCCAAGCCCGGCCCCGGCGAGGCGGTTGCGCGGGTGCTTGCCTGCGGTTCGGGCCTGACCATCCATCACGCGCGTGCCGGGCGCATGAAGCTCAATCACTATCCGCGCATTATCGGCCACGAAATCGCTGCCGAAATTGTCGCTGTGGGCGCGGGTGTGAACCCCGCCGAGATCAAAGTGGGCGACGGCGTGACCGCGTATTTCTATTTCACCTGCGGCTATTGCCACTGGTGCCGCATCAACCGTGAGACGCTGTGCGAGAACTTCAGCGGTTACGTCGGGCGCGAATCCGATGGCGGCTACGCCGAATACATCAAGTTGCCGGCGCGCAGTTTCATGAAGTTTCCCGACGGCATCGACTGGCGTAAAAACCCCGCCGAGGCGGGTGTCATCACCGATGCGCTCGCGACGCCGCTTAAAGTCGTACGCCGCTCAAGGGTGACCCCGCACGACACGGTGGCGGTGTTCGGCGCGGGCGGCGGGCTGGGGGTGCACATGCTCAAAGTCGCGCGCTGGGCGCGTGCCAAAAAAGTCATCGCCATCGACACCTCGGCAGCCAAGTTTGAAACGGCGGTGAAGTGCGGCGCGGACATCACCATCGACGCCTCGGCAGGCCGCGTGGCCGAGCAGTTGCTGGAAGCCACCAACGGTCAGGGGATTGATGTTGCGATTGATTTTGTCAGCAACGCCAGCACACTCGAACCCGCGCTGGCCGCGTTGGGCAAGGGCGGGCGGCTGGTAACGCTGGGCGGCCACGGTCAGCCGGTCAAGGTGGATGCCGCCAAACTGCTGCGCAACGAAATAGAATTCATGGGCAGCCGCTACGCCACGCGGCAGGAAGTGATGGACACGCTGGAACTCGTCGCGCGTGGCGAGTTCAAGGCGCTGGTTACCGACAAAGCGCCGCTGGTTGAGGCCGAGGCGTTGCATCAGCGACTGGACAAGGAATTGATTATCGGGCGGGCGGCGTTGGTGATGGGGTGAGTTGTGCTGGCGCGCCTTACGAGACTTCGAGTAGAACGAGATTTAGGGAAGAAAACGTAACTAACACTTGTCATTCCCGCGAATGCGGGAATCCATAACACCGTGCCCGTTGAGACGGGCTTATGGGTTCCCGCATTCGCGGGAACGACAGATTTTTTGTGTGGTGATATTTCGATGCATGGATAAAATATGAATAAAAACAAATACTTAGAAACAGTCGGCGTAATCGGCTTGGGCATCATGGGCGGTGTGATGGCCGAAGCGTTGTGCGCGACGGGCTACAAAGTCGTCGGCTACGACCCCATGGCCGCAGCGCGCGCCCGCTTGAAAAAAGCCGGTGGCCGCCCACTGGCTTCGGCCACGGCAGTGGCGGCGGTGGCCGATGTGGTGATCACGTCGCTGGCCAAGGCCAGTGTGCTCGACGACGTGGTGAAAAAAATCACCGCAGCCAAGCGCGGCAAAAAACAGGCGCCGCTGATCGTCATCGAAACCAGCACGCTGACCATGGCCGACAAGGAACGCGCCCAACGGGCGCTTACCTCTGGCGGCGCGCAAACGCTGGATTGCCCGATCAGCGGCACGGCGGTACGTATGAAGGAAGGCGGCTGGACCATCTTCGCCAGCGGTCCGAAATCTGCTTTCAAGAGCGCCAAGCCCGTGCTCGACGTGTTCACCAAGAACGTGCGCTTCGTCGGGGCGTTTGGTAATGGCACCAAAATGAAATTCATTGCCAATCATCTGGTGGCGATCTACAACGTTGCGGTGGCGGAAAGCATGACCTTTGCGCGCAAAATGGGCCTTGACGCCGGGCAGACGTGGGCGCTGTTCAAGGACAGCCCTGTGCTGGGCAATGGCGTCTACAAACTGCGCGGCAAACTGATGGTGGATCAGAACTACCTGCCCGCCACCATGAAAGTCGAAGTGTGGCAGAAGGACATGCAGGTCATCGGCGACATGGCGAAGTCGGTGGATTGCCCGCTGCCGCTGTTTACCACCTGCGCGCCGGTTTACACCACGGCCATGGCGCAAGGGTTGGCGCAGCAGGATACGGCTTCGGTTTGTGAGGTTCTGGGTAGGATGGCGGGGTTGGAGGGTATGCACCGCAAATGAAAGAAAGGAATGAGCATTTTCCGTCCGCCTTAGAGGCGATATTTGTAGTGATTGGCTTGTTCGGGGCCGAACATCTGGTTGCTGCCGCGTTATACGATGCACGAGGGGTCTTGGGGGTCCATCCGCGTGATCTTGAGGGCGCTGTTGTTATTCTAGGAAATGCAATTATTTTCATTGCCTTGATGCATTACAAGCAGCTTAGCTATGGCCCGCTGTTCCATTCCTCTCGCAGTTCGGCTTCGGCAACACTCATCACGCTGACACTTCCAATTTTGCTTGTGGTTCCCGGTCTACTGGCTTTTATGTCAGCCGTGAATAATCTGCTGGTATGGCTCTTCCCAATGTCTCGTTGGGAGGAAGCCATGTTCGAACGCATGATGTCAAATGGCATCGCCTCTGTCATAGCGACGTGTCTACTTGCACCCGTACTCGAGGAAATGTTGTTTCGGGGTATTATTCTGCGCAGCTTTCTTCATCAGTATTCGCGCTGGATTGCGATCGTCGGATCGGCAGCATTGTTTGGTGCGGCGCACCTGAATATTTATCAGTTCGCGGTGGGTTTGGGCGCGGGATTGCTTCTTGGCTGGCTCTACGAACGAACTCAGTCTTTGTGGCCCTGCATACTGCTCCATGGTGCGTACAATTCGGGAGTCACGGTTATCTACTTTTTGTTGGATAAGCCTGCAGCCAGTGAGCCTTGGTCGATGGCGCCGCAATCCGGAATACTGGCAATTGTCGCCGCGGCGGTGGGGTTGGTTCTATTGCATCGTGTTCTGGTGCCGCGAGACAGCTCGTAGGTTGGGTTGACGAAGGAACTCCAACAATCGTGGTGATGAACCGCTAAAGTTGGGGTTCGCTGAGCTAACCGCCAACCTACGAATTACGAACCACGAGCTGTTAGCGTTTTTTCTTCTTCTCCGCCAAATACTCCGCCTCCAACTCCGGCAACGTCGTCTTCATCACATGAAACGCGTCCAGCGAGGCCGGCCCGCCGCAATACAAAAACGAGTGCAGGCACAGTTCGCTCAATTCCTTTTTGCTGATGCCGTTGCGTAGCGCGCCGCGCAGGTGAACCTTGATTTCGTTGGGGCGGTTTAACGCGATGACTTGGGCGAGCGTGACGAGGCTGCGATCGCGCAGCGACAGGCCCTTGCGCGGCCACACGCTGCCCCAGGCGAATTCAGTGGCGACTTCCTGAAACGGCATGCTGAATTCGTCGGCGTTTTTGAAAGCGCGCTTGACGTATCCGGCGCCGAGCACTTTGCTGCGGGTGGCGACGCCGGTCTTGAAGGCTTTGCTGCGGGCGGGAGTTGGTGTTTTTTTCATGGTCGGAATTTATATAAGTAATTGATTTAATTGAATTTTTGTGTTTTGGCGAGTTTCATCCACTTGTCGATGTCGGCGCGGATGATGGCCGCGAATTGCTCGGGCGTGTTGCCGATGATGTCCAGACTCAAGTCGGTGAGCGATTGCCGAACGTCGGGCGCTTTCAGGGTTTGTGTCACACCGCCGTGCAATTTGGCGAGTATCGGCTTGGGCAAATTCGCCGGTGCGATAAGGCCGTACCAGATCGAAACATCAAAGCCCGGCACGCCGGATTCAGCGATGGTGGGCGTGTCGGGCAGCAGCGCTGAGCGCGATTGCGTCGAGATGCCCAACACGCGCAGACGGCCACTTTTCACGTGCACGATGGATTGCGCAAAGCCCGCAAACGCCATGTTGACCTGGCCCGCGATCAAGTCGGTAATGCCCACCACGCCCTTGTACGGCACCAGCAAAATGTTGACACCCGCCATGGTGTTGAATAACTCGGCAGTGACCTGGATCGCGCTGCCCGGCCCGGCGGTGGCGCTCGACAACGCGCCCGGCTTGGCCTTCGCCAATGCGATCAGTTCCTTGATTGATCTGGCCTCCACGGCTGGATGCACCACCAGGATGTAGGGCGAGGCCACTGCCAGCGACACCGGCGTAAAGTCGCGCAGCGAATCGTAAGTCAACTTGAGTGTTGACGCAGGCTGCATGGAAAACGTCGATGAAATAAAAATCAACGTGTGCCCGTCGGGCGCGGCGCGCGCGGTGAGTTCAACGGCCAGCATGCCCGCCGCGCCCGCGCGGTTATCCACCACAAATTGCTGGCCCCACGCGTCGGTGAGTTTCCTGCTGATGATGCGCGCCACCACATCGCTGGTGCCGCCGGGGGTAAAGCCCACCAGCATGCGTACTGGGCGCGTCGGGTAGTCGGCCGCGTAGGTGGCCGCACATGCCCAAAGGGTCGTGGCGGCAGCGAGTACGATGCGCAATGTGTTGTTCAAGGCATGGGTCGCGCGTGCGAACGGAGCGGCAGGCACTGAAAGGGATAGTGCAGCATGTGGAAGCGCTGTGGCATTTTTGGATGGAGCCGGTGGCAGTATAACCGAGGTAAATCAGGTTTCCATCGCGGGCCGGTGATTGTGCGCGCGCGCCCGGCGGTCTACGATACGGGCGTCATAAACCTTTCGCTCAACCGAGCAGTGTGGAATGCCCCGTGCGTAACGTGTACCGCTTGACTGTCTTTGCCGCCGTTTCATGCGTGGCCGGCGCTGCTTGCGCGCAGGACTATCCCGCGCGTTCGATCCGCATCGTGCTGCCGTTTGCCGCTGGCGGTGGCACCGATATTCTCGCGCGCGTATTGGCGCAACGTTTGCAAGAGGCGTTCGGGCAGACGGTGCTGGTCGACAATCGCGCGGGGGCGGGTGGCAGCATCGGCGCGGAGATCGTCGCGCGCAGCGCGCCTGATGGGTACACGCTGCTCATGACGACCTCGGCGATAGCCTCGAACGTTACTCTGTATCCGAAGCTGCCGTTTGATCCACGGCGGGATTTGATCGCGGTGACGCAGCCGGGCTCGGTGCCTGCACTGCTGACGTTACATCCTTCGGTGCCGGTGAAAACGGCGCAGGATCTGGTGGCGCTGTCGAAAAAAACGCGTGGCGGGCTTAATTTCGGCTCCAATGGCGGGGGTACCACCAGCCATCTGGCAGGTGCAATGTTTCAGCAGTTTGCGGGGGCTACTCTGGTGCATATCCCGTACAAGGGTGCCGCGCCAGCGATGAACGCGCTGATGGGCGGCGAAACCGAAATGGCGTTTCCGGGTGTGAACAGCGCCATACCCTTTTTGCGCGCCAACAAGGTGCGCGGCATTGCGGTCACCACAAAACGCCGCTCGGCGGTGTTGCCCGATGTGCCGACGCTGGATTCGATTTATCCGGGTTTCGATATCTCGAACTGGTTTTTGCTGTTCGTGCCGGGCGCAACGCCCGCGGCCATCGTCACGCGGCTGCACAGCGAAACGATCAAGGCCATGCAGCACCCCGATATGAAATCGTTTATGGCGCGCGAGGGTGCCGACCCGGTGGGCAGCACGCCGGCGGAAGCCGCGGCGTTTGTCGCGCGTGAAATCGAATCACTCGGCAAGGTCATCAGATCCGCCGGTGTGAAGGCCGAGTAGTGCGCTGACTTTCTTAAAAAAATCAATTAAAACAAATATTTACGAATGATCTCCCTGTGGTGCTTGCGTGGCTGACGCGACGGTCAAACGATCTGCGCTGGCGCCTTTCGCGGAAAAAAGTTTTCGTTTTCAATGGCCCGCCGATCTGGCGACCTCGTGGGCCATCGAGATGGAGAACATCATCCTCGCGTGGTACATCCTCGTCGAAACACAGTCGGTGGTGATGCTGACGCTGTTCGGTTCGCTGACCTATCTGGGCACGATGTTTGCGCCGGTGCTGGGCGTGACCGGACAGCGCGTGGGCAACAAAACGACTTATTGCGCCGTGCGGCTGGGCCTTGTGGTGTCGTCGGCGGTTACCATGACGTTGGCGGTGACCGGCACGTTGCAGCCGGTACACGTATTTTTCATCGGCGTGGCCATGAGTGTACTGCGCCCTGCCGACATGGTGTTGCGCTATGCCATCGTCGGCGAGACTATGCCGGCCAACGGTATCATCGGTGCTACCAGCATTTCGCGTACCACGCAGGATTCCGCGCGAGTGATGGGCGCGCTCACCGGTGCAGCGCTGGCGGTTGCCCTCGGCATGGCGCAGACCTACATGGTGATTGCCGCCTTGTATTTCTGCTCGCTGTTGCTCAGCATGAAAGTGGCGAACCAACCGGTGACGCAGGCGGCGCGTGACGCGCGTCCTGCTTCCACTTTCGGCGATCTGCGCGACGGCCTGGTTTACGTGTGGCGCACGCCGCATTTGCAGGCGGCAATGGCGATTGCGTTTCTGGTGAATGTGAGTGCGTTTCCGCTGACCAACAGCCTGCTGCCGGTGGTAGCCAAGGATGTGTATCACACCGACCAGCGCGGCTTGAGCTATCTGGCGGCGAGTTTTGCCTTCGGTGCACTAATGGGGTCGATCATCCTGTCGCGTATCGGGTACCGGTTGCCGCCCGCGCGCACCATGCTGCTGTTTTGCGGCATCTGGTACACCATGACGCTGACGTTCGCGCAGATGCCCGGTTTCACGGCGGGCATTCCGATGATCATGCTGGCCGGTTGTGCGCAAAGCATGAGCATGGTGCCGTTGTCGGCCATGCTGCTGCGTACCACGCGCGAGGGCTTTCGCGGTCACGTCATGGGCACGCGCACGCTGATGATTTACGGCGTGCCGGTGGGCCTGCTGATGGCCGGCCCGCTGATCTCGCACTTCGGTTACCGCGTTACCGCCACGCTGTATTGCGTGTCGGGGCTGATGTTTACGGCGTGGATCGGCTGGCACTGGCGCGAGACCATCTGGCGTGCGGATGCACCGGCGAACAAGCGGTGATGTCGCGAATAACCGACCGCGAATCACGCGTATGATATTGCATCACTTCACGAGGAGAGCGTCATGAGTTTTGTCGAAATCGAACGCAACGATGGCATCATGGTGGTGCGGCTGAACCGCCCCGAGCGCATGAATTCACTGGGTACCGAAATGCGCACCCTGCTGGCCGATGCGTGGAGCGAATTCCGCGACAGCAAGGATCTGGAGGTGGCGATTTTTACCGGCACCGGCCGCGCGTTTTGTGCGGGCGAGGACATGAAGGAATCGGTGGAAAAAGGCCGTGTCGGCGCATCTGCGGAGTCGGCCGCGAAGGTGAACCCCTACAACGACGGCTCGCTCTATAAGCCGGTGATTTGCGCCATCAACGGTTTTGCCATGGGCGGCGGTTTCATGCTGACCGAGCGCGCGGATTTTCGCCTGGCCGTGCGCGGGGCCACGTTCGAGTCGTCCGAAGCCAAGCGTTGGCTATTGGGCGGGCACAACCACGGCATCGTCAACAATCTGCCGCATGCGATTGCCACGGAAATCGCCTTCGCGTTTCGCTTCACCGCCGAGCGCATGTATGAAGTGGGTTACCTGAACCGCCTGGTTGACGCCGATCAGCTGATGCCCGAGGCGAATGCGATGGCACAGCACCTGTTGAGCCTGCCGCCTGCCTCACGCGTGAACACGCTGCACATGACGCGTGCGACGCGCGGGCGCGTGTCCGATGAACTCGAAGCCTACGCCAAGCTGTTGCATCAACATGGCGCGCTGTCGGATCGCGTGGAATCACGCAAGGCGTTTGCGGAAAAGCGTAAGCCGAACTGGAAGGGCTGGGATAATCCGGGGGATCGGGAGCGGACGCCGAAGTTTAAGCCTGCAGCAAAGTAGCGAGCACCTGATATACCCCACTGTCGTTCCCGAGAAGGCGGGAACCCATACGTAGGCGAAAGTGGCATCCAGCGCCCCATCCTACCTTCCCTGAGGGAAGGGGATACCCGCTTTCGCGGGAATGACAGGTCAGGGTTTTGATCTTCACGACATCTGAAAAAATAAACGGGAATCGAACATGTATAAATCCATCCTCTGGGAAGTCCGTGAACACACCGGCATCTTGACGCTGAACCGCCCCGACCGTCTGAACGCCCTAGACTACACCATGCGCGAGGAAATCGCTGACGTGGTGCGCAAGGTCGAGTACGACGCGGACATCTGGACGCTGATCGTCACCGGCACCGGGCGCGGCTTTTGCTCCGGCGCGGATCTGAAGGCGCGCGCTGAAGCTGAAAACACCGGCGGCGGTAACAGCATCTTGACGCAGCCGATGTTCGACGCGCATTACTACTATCCGATTGCCTTTGGCGAGATATCCAAACCGGTGATCGCCGCTGTCAACGGTGTGACGCGCGGTGCGGGCAACAACATGGCGTTCGCGGCGGATTTTCGCATTGCCAGCGACAAAGCCACCTTCGGCTGCAATTTCGTCGAGCGCGGCCTGATGGCGGAGGCGTCTGCATACTACCTGCCGCGATTGGTCGGTATGGCAATTGCCACGGAAATCTGCATGCTGGGCGAGCCGTTCGATGCCGCGCAGGCCAAGGCCTGGGGCGTGGTCAATAAAGTGGTGCCGCACGACACGCTGATGGATGAAGCCATGGCGCTGGCGCGCAAGTTAAACAGCAAGGCGCCGATAGCGGTGCGCATGACCAAACAGGCGCTGCACCGCGCGCACGACATCAGCGCCGAGCAGTTCATCGACATGCAAAACACCATGAACACCAAGCTGCGCTACACGGCCGACGCGAAAGAAGCGTTGGCGGCGTTTATCGAAAAGCGGCCAGCGAAGTTTCAGAATAAGTAAAAGGCGTGGTTTCTGCGGGCGCTTGTTGCGACGCGGCGTGGCACACGACTGCAAGGTATTCGGCCGCGCATTCGGGCGTTTGCCGTAGCCCGGTCTTCTATTTAAAATATCAATAAAAACAAATACTTACGTTAATATCGGGTTTGGCTGTGGCCAGCCCCCTATAATCCCACCAGCGCAGGCCAGCCGCTAAAGGAAAACGCATGGAACAGATCGTGAATTTGCATATCGAGAAGCTGCCAGATGGGGTGTATCTGGCTACCAGCGAGGATGTGCCGGGCCTGGTGGCCCAGGGCCGCACGATTCAGGAGACGCTCGAGATTGCGCGTGATGTGGCAAAGAAGCTGCTGGAGGCACGCGCCGAGCGCGCGGGTGCGAAGCGCACTGGCAAGGTGAGGCTCGCGCCGGTGAAGGCGCGTTTTGATTATCCGTTGATTGTTAGTGCGTAGCCTCGGCCCATAACCCAAGACCGTTAAGGACATGGGCAAGCTCGCCGGGTTCCGCTACCGCGATATCGCCAAGCGGCTCAGGGAATTAGGTTTGCAGTTCGACCGCCAGGCGCGAGGCTCTCATGAGATTTGGTTTAACCCGGCGTTGAACCGCTACACGACTATTCCGAATCATCCCGGTGATATGCCGGAAGGCACGCTGCGCGCCATTCTCAAGCAGGCGGGTATTGACGCTGATCTGTTTTTGCGGAAGAAATAAACAGCGTCTTTAGCAGGCAACAGTCAATGCCTGACCCCTGCGCTCTCTATCTGCGCGCTCACGGCAAGCGTGCGGGCTGCGTGCCGATTGGATTTGGCGATTGCTGCGCGCGGATGGTTACCGACAGCGCAATAAAATAATTGGCAAGTTTATTGCTTGGATTTCAAGGTGCCCATTCGAGCCAAATTGGAATGTTAATTAGGTAAATTAACAGAAAATCGGATTTGAGGTGGTAACAGTGATACATTAGTCCATTGATTTGCAGCATGTACTGCTAAACAGGTCATAGTAGTGTGCTTTTAAATGGGACTACACTTCATGCGTTTCTACGTGCCGTATGAGGCGGATGCATAGCCATGGCAACTCAATCTCTCGGTCTCCAACCTACTGAAATTCTGCAGGTCGATACGGTTGACTCACAAAAGTTTTTTGAGAGACTTCAAGTCAACGCGTCGGAGATGTGCGAATGTCAGCGGCTGGTAAATGATTTGTTTTCGCAATGCTGTCAGAAGCATGGCGGTTACGTGCAGCATTGGTTGGGTGATGGTGGGTTCGCGTTTTTCCCGGCAAGCCTGCAATCTGGCCAATCAATATTAGCTGCCCGCGAATTTCTTTTCAATTTGCACACCTTAACGCAGCAAACAGCGACCGTTCTCGACCGAAGTGGCACACCAAACGACGCGCGACGCTAGTTCAGAATTTCTGCGCATTTCGATCTTATTTTCCTTTCTGACAATCCTGGCTCTAACGCCGGCAAGGATCTTGCCTCGGTGCTAAAGAATGAACGAAATTTATCTCTTAGCCCGGATGAATTGTATATCACGCGCCAGCTGTGGGACCAACTCGGTGCCGTAGAAAAAAACGTTTTGAACCATGCTCTGAAGAAATCAATGTCGGAAAATTAACCACAGTACTTTTCAGGCAAAAACATGTACAGGGTGCAGGGGAGGGGTTTATCGAAAAATTAGCTAATGTACCTGATCAACTACAACAAGAAAAAACTACCCCCATAACTAAATCCGAATCAGTTAGCACATCTGATCCCAAAGCTGAATCAACACCGCACTATCACCGTAGTCTCTTTGAACAAAGTATCACGCCAGACAAAATCACTCCTAGCGAATGGGAGTACCTAAAAAAATATATGGATCAATTGCGAAGTGGCGTGGCCGCGCGAAATCAGATTATTACTGGTTTGATTAGTTGGGTATCTAACCCGGAAAACAAAGGCAGAATCGAGCATTCTACGTTGACAAACCTCGCAATTCGCGCAGCCTACAATTACTTGTGTGCAACTTACCAGAATGTTCAGTTTCGCTTGACAGTTTGGCGTCCCCGCCATGATGACAGAGGAGATGTCATTGAAAATGTCGCACAGTGGCCACCCGTAGAAAACGCAGTAAATCGAAGTATTGATGCATACGATGTGCGATATTACTTGGTACGAACGCTGAATGGGATTGCGCCGGCAATTATCCCTAATGTAAATAACGCTAGATTACGTGGGGAATGGTTCGATTTTGATCCCAAGTATGCCCAAGGCCCTCCCCGAGTAAATTCCGTCTTGCTCCTTCCGATATATCGCATAAAAAACAAGAACGAAAAAATTTGGAGCGCACCGGACAAGCCAGAAGAAGTGCTCGGGGTGCTCACGGTGGTTTCGGACAAGCCCGAGTTCTTTATACTCGAAGAGATAGATTTGTGGAGACAGACGTTTATCGGCTACTTAGGTAATCTCGCGCTCGCTGAATCCCTATTTCGGACTACGGTGTAGTTTTGGTGCGTAAGGTTGTAATATTTTGTTAAATGGTAGTCCATTTATTGAATTTCTGAAAAGGAGACTTATGTGAACAATATGCTTAACATAGCTTACTTGGGCTGCCGGTCATGAATTACGAAACCAGTAAAGAGGCCGAAGAAGACTTAGCTCTACAAATGGCTATCCGTAGCAGCGCTCGGGCTTCGCGTGCAATTGTAGAGAAGGCTTTCTTACGCAACGGGTCTGGACGTTACTTTCCGTTGCAAACCGATTCAATCGACTTGCGGCGACCGCTCGTTGATTTTAATGACTATGGCACTGACGGAAAAGAAACCAACAATTATTGAGGGTTACTAAACCGTGCTACAAAAATTAAGGTAATTAGGGCGAAACGTAACCAAAGTAGAGTTTCAAGAAAAGCTTAAAAACGTTGTCGTTGCGGTGATTGTATCGGTATTCGATTTCCTTCAGATACATCGGGAAATAATACTTCGACACGCCGCGATAGTTGTA
>SYEN01000096.1 GCA_005800795.1 Burkholderiales bacterium
GATTTGCCCGTACGACACCACAGCACCTGACACACCTTCACCGTCGGTCCCGCGCAGGCGGGAACCCATAACACCATCACGCTACCTGTCACCGCCCTTCCCCCTCCTACCTCCCCCGCGTGCGGGGGAGGGAATTCCCGCTTTCGCGGGACTGACTAGGGAAAGTGACTCTCACAAGGATACTCACTAACATGTCTGACAACAAACAACGCCGCACCGCCCTAGTCACCGGCGCCTCCTACGGCATCGGCGCCGCCATAGCCGAAGTGCTGGCGCGCGATGGTTACGATGTCGCCGTTACGGAATTAAAAACCGACGCCCTCACCGAAACCCTCGGCAAAATCACCACACACGGCGCGCGCGGCCATGCCGTTGCGCTCGATACACGTTCGCAAGACAGCGTCGAAGCGTGCATGCACGAAGTCATTAAAACCTTCGTCCAAGTCGATCTGCTGGTCAACAACGCCGGCGTGCTGTCACGTAAAGCAGTGGTCGATATCACTCGCGCGGAATGGCAAGCGGTGATGGATGTCAATCTCACCGGCACATTCTTCATGAGTCAACAGATGGGTCGGCACTTAATCGCCACCAAGCGCAAGGGCGGCATCATCAGCATCGCCTCCACCCACGGCGTGGTGGGTATCGCAAACACCTCCGCCTATGGCATCAGCAAAGCAGGTATTTCGCACATGACGCGCATGCTGGCCATCGAATGGGCCGAGCACGGCATCCGCGTCCACGCCATCGCGCCGGGCACCACGGAAACGCCCTCACGCAAAGCCTCGTTCGATGCCGATCCGAAGCGGCGTCAGACGCTGATTGAGCGTATTCCCTTCAAACGTTTTTGCACCGAGGCCGACGTAGCCAGCGCCGCGAGTTATCTCGCCAGCCTGGCGGCGGATTACGTTACCGGTCAGACGCTGCTGGTGGATGGCGGTTTGACTTCATACTGAAAAGCAAAACCTGTGGCGTCAATCGGCCATCAGTCTGCTTTAGCCCCCGCCGCCCGCACCACCTTCGTCCATTTCGCAATTTCCGCACGCAGAAATTCGCCGCACGCCTCAGCGCTGTTGCCCACGGGTTCAGTACCCAGCGCGGCAAAGCGCTCTTTCACGGCAGGGCTGTGCACGGCCTTGACGATTTCACCGTTAAGCCGCGCCATGATGTCGCGCGGCACGCCCGCGGGCGCCATCATCATGTACCAGCCGGTCACTTCATAACCGGGCACGCCGGATTCCGACACGGTGGGAACTTCCGGTGTCAGCGGCAGGCGTTTGGGCCCGGTTACGGCCAGTCCGCGCAGGCGCCCGTTCTTGATTGCGCCAATGGCCGCCGTGGTGCTGCTCATCATGAAATCGGTTTCGCCGCTCATCAGCGCAGTGGCTGCCTGCGCCGCGCTCTTGTAGGGAACGTGCACCAGCGTCGTCCCCGTCATGTATTGCAACAGCACGCCACCCAGATGATTGGCGCTGCCGTTACCCGACGAACCATAGGTCACCCTGCCCGGCCGCGCTTTCGCCAATGCAATCAAATCTTTCACCGTTTTCACCGGCACGCTGGGGTGCGTCGACAGAAAATATTGCCCGCTAGTGAGCTGCGAAATCGCGGTCAAATCTTTCATCGTTTCGTAGGGCAGCTTCGCGTGCAGACTGGGGTTGATGGAAATCTCCGGTGATGCCGTCATTAGCGTATAGCCATCTGGCGCGGATTTGGCCACGGCTTCGGTGCCGATGATCGTGCCCGCACCTGGCCGGTTTTCGACGACGAACGGCACGCTCATTTGCTCGGAGAGTTTTTGCGACACGATGCGCGCGGTGACATCGGTACCGCCGCCCGCTCCGATGGCCACCATCATGCGTATGGGCCGCGAGGGATAGGCCTGTGCAGCGCAGTAAGCCGCCAGCCCCCATAGCAGAATCACGGCGGCAGGTTTTACAATCGTTGGTTGAATTCGTTGCATGCGCGTCATACACCCTGCCCTGTTTGCTCAATCGTCACGGCACATCATAATCGATCAAGCGCACAACGCCCGGTGCATGCGTCAGCAGCAACCACCACGGTTGCATCGGGATACGAAGTCTTCCTTGCTCCCGAGGCGTGGTACCCTCGCCTCTGTGCATACCATTTTGCGAACGTGTTCGCCCGGACAGTCAGAAACATTATTCAATAAAAACAAATACTTATGAACAACCCGCAACGCGAGTACCGCTACTTTAACTTTGTGATGGTGGCCTTTGTCACCATTCTCATCTGTTCCAACCTGATCGGCCCGGCAAAAATTGCACAGATTGACCTGCCGGTGTGGGGCTTGCTCACCTTTGGCGCGGGCGTGCTGTTTTTTCCGGTGTCGTACGTGTTCGGCGACATCCTCACCGAAGTCTACGGCTACTCACGCGCACGCCGCGTGATCTGGAGCGGCTTTGCCGCGCTGGCGTTCGCCTCGATCATGGCGAGCATCGTCGTCGCCCTGCCCCCCGCACCGTTCTGGAAGCATCAGGGCGCCTACGAAGTCGCGTTCGGCTCGACCTGGCGCATCGTGCTGGCATCGATGATCGCGTATTTCTGCGGTGAATTCGTCAACTCGCTGGTGCTGGCGAAAATGAAAATCCTCACCCAAGGCAAACACCTGTGGAGCCGCACCATCGGCTCCACCATCTTTGGCGAAGCCGTCGATTCCGCGCTGTTTTACCCATTGGCGTTCTACGGCACCGGCATCATTCCCAACGACAAACTGCCGATGGTGATGCTCGCGCAATTCGTGTTGAAGGTCAGTGTAGAAGTCATCTTCACGCCGTTCACCTACTGGCTCGTCAACTGGCTGAAACGTGCGGAGAACGAGGACTATTACGACCAGCAAACGGATTTCAATCCGTTTCGTTTGAAGGATTGATTCTCAGGCAAAACACAAGCCGTAAAAAAACCCCGCCGCAGCGGGGTTTTTTAAGAATGCCAACGAACCAAAGGACTAAGCGGCCACCTCAGCAGTCTTTTGCTTCCGGCGGCGGGCGGCAAAACCCAGCAGGCCCAAGCCGGCGAGCATCATGGCATAGGTTTCGGGTTCGGGAACGGCGGTTACCGCATTGCTGACACGGGCATATCCAATCTGGGCGTAGCTCAATTCTACGGGAGCGCCAAGATTGGTAATCGTAAAGTTAGAGACGACGGTGTCAAAGGTAATAGCCCCATTGTCTGGCGGAAACCAGACGGAACTGTTAATAAGTACTCCGCTGGTGTCTGTTCCAAAAGTACCGGTAAGACCGGGATTACCGCCCAGGAAAAAGGATGTTGATCCACTTGTTGAGGTCGGGCCGAAATCAAGGCCAATCGTACCTAGCTGCAAGTCAAAAAACGTGTACAAAACAGACGCAGTGATGGTGAAGCTACCGTCGAGCGTGATGGTTGCGTTGATCTCATCCCCCTGCTGCACGATAAACGGATCACCTAGGCCTTGTACTGTCATTCCCCAATGGTCATACTGAAGTCCGCCAAAAACAAAAGAACCAAACGCGCCACCCGAGGCCGATCCGGTCAGGTTCAAGGTGAAAGTAGCCGCCTGCGCCGGCGCAACCGCGAATCCCATTCCGAGCGCAAGTACCGTTGTTCGCAGAATACGCTGCACCACCCGCATGATTGCCATCGTCTATCTCCTGTAATTATTTTCAAGATGAACTACGCACTTCTCGTAACTTGCGCTACTAAGTTAAGTCGAAGGTAGAACTAGGTCAATAGCCCGTTCGGACTAATTTAGGCCCAATTTTTAAAATAAATACATAGATTGTGGACTAAGTACACAATCTCGGCCAAAAACGAAGATTTTTGGGCTTCAGGAGGGAAATTGGTCAGGGAGGTGAGATTCGAACTCACGACCTCCTGCTCCCAAAGCAGGCGCGCTACCGGACTACGCTACACCCTGACGTGACCTCATTTTAGCCCATTTAGGCGCACTTTTGGTTGTGCCCGGCGTTGTGTGCGGTTCGCGTTACACTCGGCAGTTCGTTGATTCAGGCAGTTTCCCCATGACCGAAAAGAAAAACTGGCGCACACCTGCCGTGGTGATTGCCTGCGGCGGCTTGATGATGACTATAGTGCTGGGGATCCGCCACGATTTTGGCCTGTATTTGCAGCCAATAACGCTGGATTTGGGCATCAGCCGCGAAACCTTTTCCTTTGCGATTGCGCTGCAAAACCTGATTTACGGCTTTGCGCAGCCGCTGACCGGCATGATCGCCGACAAATTCGGCGCGGCACGCGTGATGGCTGGCGGTACGATCTTGTACGCCTTGGGATTGGCGCTGATGGCGCATTCCACCACGGGTATGGAATTAAACCTGAGCGCAGGCCTGATCGTCGGCATTGCCATGGGCTGCTGCGGATTCAGCACGGTCTATGGGGTAATCGGACGCACGGTAGCGCCTGAAAAACGCAGCACAGCCATGGGCATCGTCGGCGCGACGGGCTCGCTGGGGCAGTTTTTGATGCTGCCCTATGGCCAGGTGCTGATTAATCACCTCGGCTGGCAGCAGGCGCTGCTGATTCTGGCGCTGACCGTGCTGGTGCTGCTACCGCTGTCGACGGCGCTGGTGGAGGAAAAAACCGCCCAAGCCAAGGCGTCGTTCAAGCAATCGATTCCTGCAGCGCTGCGCGAGGCGTTCAGCCATCGCGGCTTTGTTTTGATTTGTCTTGCTTACACCGTGTGCGGCTTTCAGCTGCTGTTTGTGTCGGTGCATTTTCCTGCCTATCTGATCGACCAGAAAATGACGCCTACCACCGGCATGCTTGCGCTGGCCCTTATTGGTCTGTTCAACACGTTCGGCAGCTATACGTGGGGCTGGCTGGGCGGGCACTATACTAAAAAATACCTGTTGGCCACACTCTACTTCACGCGCGCGATGGTGGTGATGGCTTTCATCCTCGCGCCGTTGTCGCCGATGTCGGTTTATCTGTTCTCGGCGGCGCTGGGTTTTTTATGGCTGGGCACGGCGCCCATCACCAGCGCTTTGATTGCGCAGATTTTCGGTCCGCGCTACTTGTCGACGCTGACGGGCTGCGCCTTCATGTTTCATCAGGTTGGTAGTTTTCTCGGCGTATGGATCGGCGGGCGCATTTTCGATGCCAGCGGTTCATACACACTGATGTGGTGGATCATCATTGCCGCTGGCTTCGGGGCAGCGCTGTTCACCTTACCGGTGGACGAGCGACAGATACCGCGCGCGGCTACCGCGCCCGCTTAGCGCCCTACCCTAAAACCGGTAACCGGTAATTACGCCGCGGCGCCCTGTGACCGCTGGGCCTCTTCACGCAACCACGCACGAAATGCGGCCACCGCCGGACGCTCGTCGGCGTGTTGGTTGCTGGCCATGTAATAACCGTCGGGCAGTTTGACGGTTAAATCAAACGGCGCCACAAGCTTGCCGCTGGCGATATCTTCGGCGGCTAGCACGGGCATGCTCGCCAACACACCCACCGCATCAATCGCTGCCTCGAACGCCAGCACGGCATGACTGAAATGCGGCCCCTTGTTCGCATCCACATCCTCGATCCCTGCCTCGCGCAACCACAAACCCCAGAACGGTTCGTTGTCGTAGAGTGCGCCAGTATCGTCGTGCAGCAGCAGCTGGTGCCTGAGATCGGCGGCAGTGCGTAGCGGGTGTTCTCCAGTGAGCAACTTTGGGCTGCAAATCGGCGTGATGCTCAAGTCCAGCAGCCGCTCAACCAAAATCCCCGTGACGTGTCCGCGCCCATAAAGGATGGCGACGTCTGAATCGGCCAACCAGGTTTCCACCGTCGCGCGCTCGGCTACATCGCCCTTGCCATCCACGCTCACACGGCGCATGCGCGCGGAGATGCGTACGTCGATTTCCGGATGCGCCGCGATAAAGCGATGCAACCGCGGCATCAGCCAGCGCGAGGCAAATGAGGGCGCTGCACTCACCGTCAGTGAACCGCCGCCTTGATCACTGCGCAGAATCGTCACCGCCTGCGCCATGCATTCGAAACCCTCGCCCAGCTTGGGCAGTGCGGCCTTGGCCACATCAGTCAGTTCCAGCGCCCGGTTGTAACGCCGGAAGAGTTGCACACCGAGGTATTCCTCGAGTGCGCGAATCTGGTGGCTCACCGCTGCCGACGTGACGTTCAGCTCGATGGCGGCCCGTTTCACGCTCAAATTGCGTGCGGCGGACTCAAAAGCCTTCAAAGCGTTTAGCGGCGGTAGGCGGACAGACATGGTTTTACCCGTTAATTTATCTCAATCGAGACTGGACTATATATCAGTTGATGCGACGCAACATTGTACGCAGAACGCAGTCTATGTAGTAACAGTAAGTAATTGAACTTTAGTGTTTAATTAGTTTGCTGCGAAACAGTAGTTTTATTGATAAAAAAGGAGACTCAGCATGGAAAAGACGTATAAAGCACCAGAAAGTTCAGAATTTTATAGAAAAATTTATGCATTGGACCTCACGCCTGCCTGCCGTGCACAAGCGCTTGCCGCCCTGGGCATCGCGGAACGGCTGGTCGACGCCGCCATGTGGCTGGTTGGCAAGTTTGCGAAGTCCGCCAGTACCGCTCCGGCACGGGGCACCGCCGCGTGCACCAAGCTTAAGCACCAGTAACAGCGGTAACGTTGTAGTGCTGGTACCTCTGCCGGCGCTTGAGTGAGCCGTTTCAGCCATCGGAGGAAAGTCTTGGGCTGCAGGTAGCGCCAGAGCGCGCGGGTGGTTGGCCGCGCGCTTTTCTATGCGTTAGACCATTTGGTCTTCCCGGTGGAATAAACGTGAACTAAATCCCGTTTGCTTTGCCCCATTGAATGCTGCACGTCTCCATTCACGCTAGAAATTGTGAATCGTGACGATACTTTTTTGTATGCTAATTTCAATGATGATGCGAACCGTCAAAGGAGACGCGATGTTCAATTCCAAAGACACGCTGTTTAACAAAAAAGACGAATCCGCACAAAAAGACAGCCGAGACTCCCGAGCGCCAAATACCGCACGTTTGCCCGGAAATGGTGCTGCGACGGCAGTTCAGACTACAACTACTGCTGCTGCAGCTGGCATGCAAGCGCCTGCGTCGGTACCGACACCGACACCCTCGGGCAGCAAATTAATCGTCGGCCCCGATATCAAACTCAAGGGTGTTGAAATCACTGACTGCGATACGCTGGTGGTGGAAGGCCGCGTCGAAGCCTCGATGGACAGTCGCGTGATTCAGATCGCGGAGCGCGGTGTCTACGCAGGTACGGTGTGCATTGATGTTGCGGAAATTCACGGTCGCTTCGAGGGCGAACTCACCGCGCGCAAACACCTGCTAATTCATTCCAGCGGCCGCGTCTCGGGCACCATACGCTACGGAAAAATCACCATTGAAGACGGCGGCGAACTATCGGGCGCCATCAGTACTCTGGCCACGGGCAGCGAAAAAGTGGCCGATGCGCCCGTGGACATCATGACGCCATACGATCCGTTTGCCGGCAAGTCCTCTCCGCTGGCCAAGCCAGCGACTGTACACCCGTAACAAAATATAACTGCGTTGAACTATTGCGGTGCCGTGACGGGAGCCGCACGCGCTGTGCCGGGTATCTGCGTGCGAACCCGGTCGAACTCGGCGAGAATCATGTCGGTCAAATCTGCCGGCATGGGCACTACGCGCGCGCGCAGCACGCTGGCGAGTTCCTCGCGCGTTTCGAGCGGCATGCGCTCATATTCCTCGCGTGCCTCGGTGGCAATCTGCCGCTTGCGCGCCATGGGCAGAGTGTTTAGCGCCTCGTGTGCCTGCCGTACTGCAGAAGCCTTGACCGCCAGATCGGCAACTATGGCGGGCGCCTCGGCTGCATTTTTCGGGTCGAGGAGAATTCGCCGCACGTGCTGATAAACCTCATCACGCTGCGCGGGATTCAGGTGTACAAATCCTTCGTCGATCAACTGCCGCAACTGGCCGTCGTCCATGCCTAACGGCAGCCCGGGCCGCGGAGCCACAGGTGGGCTGGCCGGTGCTGCTGCTGCGCGATTCACCGAAGCTTCAATGCCCGCGCTGATGACCTTATCGCGCAGGGCGCGAAGCAAAAACAACGTCAGCGGGTCAAGGGCATACGCGGGCGCACACAAAGCCGCTGTCAGCAGGCCGGCAGCCAACCGGTACTGCAAAAGCCCCGGAACCTTCATGTGCCACATTCCTCGTTGTCATGCCACACGGTAACTGCCGAGGCATATTTTATAAGTAATTGATTTAATTAATAAAATAGGCTGAAACACGCAAATGTCAAGCGATTTGGCACGCGCTACCTGTACAGCTCCCCAGTTGGTTGATGCGCCATCCCGTGCACCGCCCATTAACCTTCAATCTTGATATTCGCCTCGCGCAGGATCCTGGCCCAGCGATCATGCTCGGCACGCATGCGCCGGTCCACGTCTTCCGCCGTGCCACCCGCTACAGCCATACCCTGCGCATCGAGTGTCTTGCGTAACTCGGCATCCTGAAACATTTTGTTCATTTCACCGTTGAGCCGCGCGATCACTGCCCCCGGCGTACCCTTGGGGGCGACAAACGCAAACCATGATTCCACGTCAAAGCCCGGCACGGTTTCGGCCAGCGCAGGAAGGCTGCGTTGCGCCGGCCAGCGCTGTCCGGTACTCACGGCGATCGCGCGCAGCCGCCCCGACTGAACGTGCGGCAGCACTGGCAGCATACCCGTCATCATCACCTGCGTCTGGCCCGACAAAAGATCGGTCATGCCAAGGCCCGTGCTCTTGTACGGCACGTGCAGCATGCGCATTTGTGTGAGGCTCATCAGATATTCCATTGCCAGATGGGTAAGACTGCCCACACCCGGCACCACATAAGCCAGCTGTCCTGGCCGCCCGCGCACGAACGCAATGAATTCCTTCGTGGTGGTCACCGGAATCGAAGGATGCACCACCAGCGTTAGCGGCGAATAGCCGACGCGAATCACACCGCTCAAGCCGCCGATGGCATCGTACGGTGGCCTATGCGCGGCGATGGTCGCGGGCACGCTGCCGGAAATCAGCATCAGGGTATATCCGTCGGCGGAGGCCTTCACCGCCATGCCGATGCCGATCAGCCCGCCGCCGCCGCCGCGATTGTCCACCACGAACTGCTGTCCCACTGCCTCACTCAGCTTCGCTGACATGATGCGCGCGACGCTGTCGCTGCCGCCGCCGGCAGCCATCGGCACGATCACGCGGACAGGCTTTACCGGCCATATCGATTGCTGCGCCAGCGCCGCCGTGCTCAAACCCGCCAGCGCGCATGCCAAAAAAGCACGGGGCAAGCCGCAGTAATTCACAGCCCGCCCCGCAGCATGCACGTAACGCCTGCGCTTAGCTATTGTGCGGCGTGGCCCAGTGTCCCGCATCGTAACCGGGGCGATAGTTACGGTTGGTCTGCACCGGATTGCGGTTGACCAGCGGCCGCCCATACAGCGGGTGAGTCACACTGCGCACCTCGTGCTCGAGGGTGTAAAGGAACTTGCCGTCCACCGGATCGACGATATCCTTGAACCGGTACTGGTACTGATCGCTTTCCTCGGTGATAAGGTTGTGATTTTGCAGCCACTTGTGCGGGCCTGAGAAATCGGCGATGTATATTTGCAGATGGTGGCCGTCGTACTCCGGAAGCGGCTTGCTGGTCTCACGGAAAACCAGATACTGATGATGCCCGACCATCACGCGCGCGGCACGCCCGGCAGCCTCGTCATTCACCTTCGACGGCGCCTTGATCACCTGATTGTAAAAACGCGTGATGCCATCGGCCGTGCCGGGAGGGACGTCGAATTCCACGTAAGGGATACCCAGCTGCGTGCCACCAAAACGTGCAGGATCCGGCTCGTAGACTTTGAATTTATTGCCCCACGGACAGGTGGTCTCGACGTACTCGCCGCAATTTTTATAGGCAAATTGGGTGCCTGCGAGTTTGGGCGCCACATACTCCAGCCGCTTCAACAGTGCCGCGCGGTCGGGCTGCACAATGCCGGTGTGGCCGCGCAACACCTGTGTACCGCGATTCGGCATGTGAATCTGGCTGCGGCCGATGTTGACCCACATGTTTTCCAGACCCGTCATGATGTACGGATCGCGCGTCAGGCCCATGCCCGAAATGTAAAACAGCACGGCAGGAATCTGATCCGGCACCATGATGTTTGTGTGCTCCAGCCAAATCGAATTGCCGATATCTTCCACCGCGCGATCGAATACCGGGCGAGTGTTGTTGTCCATGCGAGTCTCCTTAAGAATTGACCGTCGGTTACGGGATTACAGAAACAGGGGTTCGGGAAAGCGGATCACCAGCGGATTTTAGCGCGTAGCTCCCTGTTGTGAACCATCCACTTGCACAGCGCACACGCAGAACTCATCCGAGAATGGTGTAACTATTTGTTTTTATTGAATAATTTAAATTTATGACATTATGCGGTGATTGCCTCGTGCGTTGGAACGGGCTACCATGAAGGCGTGCGACTGAATTTATACAACGGCTAAGGCCGATGTCAGCGAAGGGAAACATCATGAGCGAAGAAGAAGCCAAAACCAAGGTCATTATCCTCACTAGCAACTATCGCATTCGGGGCCAAATTCACTTGCAGGCCGGTGCCCGGGTGACCGATTTCATGATCGATTCCAAGAATTTCGTGGCGGTAACGCACGTGGAAATCTGGGGCCACGATGGGCGGCTCATCATGTCGTCGCCGTTTATCAACGTCAGCCGCGATCACATTGAAATCATCACACCCGACAGCGCACCCCAACCCGCTGCGGCACTGCAAGTCACGCCGAACCGCGCCCTGCCCTCCAACGTGACCTAATCGTAACTATTTGTTTTTATTGTATTTTTTAAATAACGTCAAGCCGGCACGGCAGCCACCGACGCAATCGCCGCGAACAGATTATTTACCGTCTGCTGCGTGATGCCGCGCGTGATGAACACAATGCGCGTTTCGTGATCGTCGCTCGGCCATTTGTCCAGTTCAATGGGCGGATGAAACAAATGCTGCACGCCCTGCACAATCAGCGGCCCCTTGTGCCCCGCCACATTCACCAGCCCCTTCACGCGAAACAGATCCGCGCCGCGCAACGCGCCCAGCACTTCCATGCACTGTGAAAACGACGCCCATGTAAAGGGCTCTTTGTAACGCACGCAAAACGAAATCACCTGGGTGTCGTGCCGGTGCGCGTGGCCATGTTCGTCGTGGCCGTAATGTCCGTGATCTTCCGCGTTCTCCGCACCCATCCAGCGCTCGACGTCTTCCAGCCGCGACTGCATGCTACGCAGCGCCACATCGATCAGAAACGCCAGCTCGATTTCGCCGTTGATCGCACGCTTGACTGGCGCGCGCGGATTGAGCTTATGCAATTCAGCTTCCAACGCAGCAGCCTTGGCTTCATCCACCAGATCGGTTTTGGTCATCACCAGGCGATCCGCCAGCGCGGCCTGCTTCACCGGTTCGGAGAGCGTTTTCAATTGCTCAAGGCCGTTGACCGCATCGACCAGCGTCACCACGCAATCGAGCCGGTATTGCGATTGCAACATGGTGTCCGTCATCAGCGTTTGCATCACCGGAGCCGGGTCGGCCAACCCCGTGGTTTCAATCACCAGCCGGTCGAAGTCAATGATCACGCCATTGCGCCGTTTAATAAACAAATCGCGCATGGTCTCCTGCAAATCGCCACGCAGCACGCAGCACAGGCAACCGTTGTTGAGCAGCATCATTTGCTCGGACGACACTTCGACAAGATCATTATCGATGGCTTGCTCACCAAGCTCATTGACAATCACCGCCACGCGGTCCATCTCCGGGCGTTTGAGCAGCTTATTCACCAGCGTAGTCTTGCCACTGCCGAGAAAACCGGTGACGACACTCACCGGAATTCTTCCTGACAGGGCGCTTCGGCCTAAGACGGGGGCTTCCATGTTTGCGTGAGGTGTGAGAAGTCAGGCGTGAGGCGCGCGTTTACTGCGTCCATTCAACCACATAAAGTCCGCCGGTAAACCGGTCCTGACAATACACCAGCCCGCGATCATCCACCCACACATCGTTAATCTGCACAGCGCCCTTGGGCGACAGCTTTGGCGTACCGGGCACGAAGTACGCGACTTCCTGCGGCTGATAGGGGTTGCTCAAATCGTAGGCTCGCAAACCGCCATTAAAGAACGTGGCAAGGATGATGTTGTCTGAGCGCCATGCCGTTTCGGCGGAATAGTTTTCCCACAGATTGTGCGACCCGAAACGCCCGCCGCGCTTGCCGAAGCTCTCTACTGACGGCAGCGGCACGGTGGACAGCGGCACCGGATTGGTTTCGTCCGCGCCGTTTAGCACCCAGGTCATCTTCGGCCAGTCCGCGCCGTTGTCGCGCACACATTCTTCCGTGGCAATCACCAGATCGCGGCTGAACAGCGGCATCATGGTATGCACAAAACCGTTGAACGGAGGCGAATTTTTCCAGCGCGACACCGTCTTGATATGGGATTTATCTTTGATGTCGAGTATGAACCCGCCGCCATCGATATAGCCGACATAGGCGCGGTCCGGACGCTGCTTGGAATACACGTTGGTGTTGTGCGCACGATACCCCCCATCGAGTTTCAGCCGCGGCGGCGGCGCCTCCTTGTCGCCCACGCGAGTGCCCGGCATCCACCAACGGCCTACTTCAGTGGGTTTCGAGGGGTTCTTAACATCGATAATGCGATAGAACTGGTCGTCCTTCGGGTTGGTCGGCTCAAAATCGGCCGAGCCGCTGGCGATATGCATGTACTCGCCGTCGTCGAACCACACACAGTGCACGCCGCGCGAGAATTTTCCCGACGCGTCGAAATGCGAAATCAACTGGGGTTTTTCGGGCACTGTGATGTCGAAGAGATCGACGCCCGCCGGTTTCATGTCGAAATTCTTGGTCTGATAGGCCACGGCCATAATGTTGCCCACCACGTCCAGCGAATTCGAGCGCATATCGCCGTGCGGCAGATCAGTCTGAATGACGAACTTGGGATTGCGCGGATCGGTCACATCCAGCGCGGTGAAATTCTTGGGAGCGGACTCATGCGCCATCCACATGATGCGACGGCCATCTTTGGTTTTTTGCATGCTGATGCCTTCGCCCATGCCGCCGAAGCCCTGCATTTCGTGCTGGGCAATTTGCTTCATGTTGAAGGCCAGCGTCTGTGACGCCTGACTGGCTGGTGACATCGATTTAGCTTCACTCATGACCGTATTCCCTTTCAGCGCCCTGTTAATATAACTTATTGATTTATTTCACTTTTTCTTCTTGGGCCTGCGGGGGCTACCGGCCATCCGCTCCAGCACTGCGCACACAGCGCCAGTGTCTTCCTTGGCAAACCCCTGCGACAGCGCAGCCGAATAATACGCCTTGCTCGCCTCGAACAGCGGCACTGGAATGTTCATCCCAGCGGCGAACGCGCCGATGATGTCAATATCCTTCTGATAGACCTCGCATTTCATGGTCGCGGCACGGTAATCGTCCTTGATCATCATCGGCCCACGCACTTCAAACATACGCGACGTGCCCGCACCATCTTTGATCACCTTGTAAACCAGATTGAGGTCCAGCCCGGATTTCAGCCCCATCACCATCGCCTCGGCAGCCGATAGATTGTGGATGGTCACCAGTAAATTGGCGATGAACTTGAGCTTTGAGCCGTTCCCAAACTCGCCGCAGTAATGCATGCTGCGCGCCATGCCCTTGAACACTGCATCGCAGCGCCTCACCGCCGCCGCGTCGCCGCTGGCATAGACCGAAATATCCTTTGCCGCCGCCTGCGCGCCCGTGCCACTGATCGGGCAGTCAAGCACCGTCACGCCCTGCGTCGCGCAACGTTCTCTGATGTCGTTCTTGACCTCCAGCGGCATGGTGCTTGCCTCGATGATCACAGCGCCTGACCTTGCGCCAGCAGCAATCCCTTCCTTTCCGAAAAACGCCGCCTCCATTGCTTTGATGCTCGGCAGCGACGTGATGATCACGCCACATTGCCGCGCGACATCCGTGCCCGACGCCGCACAATCGCCACCGCGTTTGCTGTGCGCCGCGCGCGCTTTTTTATCGGGATCGAAACCGATCACACCAAACTTTGCTGCCAGCAGATGCGTGGCAAACGCGCCCCCCATGATGCCCAGTCCCACCTGCCCAACCATTATCGGTCTTTTCATGTAACTATTTGAATTTAAACAATTTATTTTAAATGTTGCTGTATAAATCCGTCGAAACTTCTACCGCGTCTGCTGCGTCGCCTCTGCACCTCAAGCGTCGCACCAAACAGCCCACCGAATAGGTTCTGCCCGGCACAGCCAGCTACTGCCAATAACAGTTTTCCTTGGTGCAAACGCCCGCAACCCGCAATGCTTTCGCTCATCCCTCAAGATTCGGGTGTTGCTGTCGATAAGGCTTTGGAGCCTTCATCAAGTTCGATCATATCGGCTGACAAAGCCCAACCATATTCTCACCATCCCATGCAACTACACTCTGGAAACTTTCATTTGAATTCGGGTTGGTCTGCGCCCCATCCGGTGGAACTCGACAGCCCGCAAACCCTGATTCTTGTTTTTGGCGCGAAGGCCTTCGAAAATACTGCGGCCCCGTTTGAAGCGCTCAAGACAGCGTTTCCGCAATCGGTGATCGCCGGCTGTTCAACGTCCGGGGAAATTTCGGGCGCCTGCGTCAATGATAACAGCATCAGTGTGGCCGTTGCCCGCTTCGAGCACACGCGCTTGCGGCGTGCGATAACCGAAGTCACCGACGCAACCGATTCATGTCAGGCAGGCACGCGCTTGGCGGAAGCCCTCAACACGAAGGATCTTCGCTCAGTGTTGGTTTTATCGGATGGCACGCGGGTCAACGGCACGGCACTGGTCGCAGGGCTGTCCGAAACCCTACGCGATGGCGTATCCATCTTTGGCGGCCTCGCGGGCGATGGCAGCCAATTCGCGAGCACCTGGGTGCTGGATGGCGATGCCCCCAAGCGCAACCACGTATGCGCCGTCGGATTTTACGGCAGCCGCCTGCGCATCGGTCACGGCTGCGATCACGGCTGGTCGGACTTCGGCCCTGAACGGCGTATCACGCGATCAGAAGGCAATGTTCTGCATGAACTAGATGGCAAACCAGCCCTCGATCTATATAAAAATTATTTGGGTGAGCTGGCCTCGGGGCTGCCGGGGAACGCGCTGCTGTTTCCGCTCGCCATACGACGTAATGAGGAAGATGCCCTGCCATTGGTCAGAACCATTCTGGGCTTGGATGAAGCGCAAAAATCCATGACCTTCGCGGGCGATATGCCGGTCGGCGCCATCGCACGGCTGATGCGCGCCAGCGACGAAAGTCTGATTGACAGCGCCAGTGCGGCCATTGCCAGCGCCAATCACGACAGCATCGGTGCCCAAAACGGCGCGCTGGTCATTTCCGTCAGTTGCGTCGGCCGCCGACTGGTGCTGGGCGAGCGCACCGACGAAGAGGTTGAAACCATTTTGGAGGGCGTGCCGCCGGGCTTCCGGCATGTGGGGTTTTATTCCTATGGCGAGATTTCCCCCACCCTACCCGGTGGCATGAGCGATTTGCACAACCAAACCATGACAGTCACGGTGCTTGCCGAAGTGTAATGCCATGACGCGAGACTCCAAGCCGGCGCCCAATGCCCTGCTGCAACGGCAATTGAAGCGTCTGGGCCTCAACAATCTGGCGCACCCCCCGCCGCCGGAGGCGTGGTCACAACTGCTGGAAAAGGTCAGCCGAGCCTACACCGAGGCCGACCAGGAGCGTTACCTCATGGAGCGCTCGCAGGCTGTTTCATCAAATGAGATGAACGATCTGAACCGGGAATTGCGCGAGGCCCAGGGTCGTCTGAAGAGTCTGGTTTCCCTGTCGTCGGACTGGGTATGGGAACAAAACGCGGACCTCCGATTCACCTATTTTTCGGAACAAAATTCGGTGATCACGGACATTGATACCGATATTCTTCTGGGCACACACTGCATGGAAGGTCATCCTTATCATGATGTGCAGGACCAAAGAACGGCCTATCTCGATTGCGCCGGTGTGCGCAGACCTTTTCGCGACTTGACCTTCGGCTACAGCGATGCAGCAGGCCAGCACCACTACATGCGCATCAGCGGTGAGCCTATCTTTGAATTCAATGTATTCAAGGGTTATCGCGGGGTCGCCTCCGATGTCACGAAAACGCGATTATCCGAAGAGAAGGTTGTTCATCTGGCGTGCTACGACGCCCTGACCGGTTTACCCAACCGCCGTTCATTCATCCATGAGGTTGATCGGGCATTGGAGCGATCCCTGCGCAACAGAACGCCTTTCGCGGTATTTTTTATTGATCTTGACCGCTTTAAAAACATCAACGACAGCCTCGGACATGCTGCCGGCGACGCGCTGCTGAAAGTGATTGCCGAGCGACTGACCAAACTCCTGAGAAAAACTGACATGGTAGCGCGGCTGAGCGGCCACGAGTTCGTCGTGCTGCTTGAAAACTGTATTGACACTACCTTGCTGGCCAATATCGCGACCCGCGCACTGGCTGCGATCAATGAAACGCTGTGCATCGAAAACTGCTGCTTTCAGGTGAGCGGCAGTATAGGCATCAGCATCTATCCCGACGATTGCCAGGACGCGGCCACCATGCTCAAGCACGCGGATGCAGCCATGTATTTGGCCAAGAGCAAGGGCAAGAACAATTTCCAGTTCTATACTACCGAATTGGCAGCAAGGGCCGAACAGCAGTTTTCCCTAGAAAGCGAGCTTCGCCTGGCAATTGAGCGCAACGAGTTCCAGTTGCTGTATCAGCCGAAGATCAATATCGCATCGGGAAAAATGGTTGGAGTGGAAGCCCTGATACGATGGAAGCACCCCACGCGCGGGGTGATAGCGCCCGGCGAGTTCATCGGCCTTGCCGAGGAAAGCGGCCTGATCAGCCCGATCGGCCAGTGGGTGATCAGGGATGCATGCCGTCAGGTGCGAGAGTGGCGCCGCAACGGACTGCAATCACCGCGCTGCGCGGTGAATCTTTCCGTGCGCCAGTTCAACGTGGACGGATTGGTCGAGGATATTGTGCAGGCGCTGACGTCCTACCAGCTTCAGGCAGACGCGCTGGAACTGGAAATCACCGAAAGCCTTTTAATGGCCAACCCCGAGCGGGCTTTTGCTGCGCGCTCTCCCCGGCGATGCCGGCATCACCGAACGTGTCGCCGGCGCGGCGCGGATCGTCGTTGTGGCGCCCCGCGGCCTGGCCTCGACCCTCCGCTCGCC
>SYEN01000097.1 GCA_005800795.1 Burkholderiales bacterium
AATGTCTGAGAATAATCCGATCGTCATTTGTGCCAACCTGTACATGTGACCATCTTGCCAGATTCCAATCCATTCCGCAGCCGCCAACTTCTCTGATTCGTATCGCGTGAATTATTGCGAAGTATAAACCAGATGCATGCGAAAATTTGCACATTGCACGACGTTTCCGCGGCTTCAAAACACCCCACGAGGTCTTCATGAACCAGTTACACTCAAGTCATAGCGGTGTTGCACTTCAGACTTGAATCCGGCCCCCATTGTTGGTGACAGAATCGTCGAATATCCGCGGCGCGATCATTTCGGAAGTGCTGAATGAAAAAGGCATGCCTTATTTCATTAGGGAATTTGTTCAGTAGGGTCGAACGCCTTACGTTGAAAAGGGAGGTCTGATGGACAAGACAATCAAGGTCGCGTTCTCCGTTCTACTCCTAGCGAGCAACATGGTGAGTACTGGGTTAGCCCGTGCTCAGGACTACCCCAACCGCCCGATTCGCTGCATTATCCCTTACGTCGCGGGTTCCTCCCCGGATGTGGTGGCTCGAATTATTGGTCCCAAGCTCTCTGAGCGGCTGGGTCAGCCCGTGGTCATGGACAATCGCGGAGGCGCCAACAGTATCATCGGCACTGAAATTGCCGCCCGATCGCCGCCTGATGGATATACGATTGTGCTCGGCGCCACCGCGTTAGCGACCAATACGGGTTTGTATAAGCTCCCGTACGACGCCGAGAGGAGCTTCTCGCCGATCACGCAGACCGTGGCAGTGCACTTCCTGCTCGTGGTGCATCCGTCTTTGCCGCTCCGGACAGTGACTGAATTCATCACGTTCGCGAAAGCGCGGCCAGGCCAGCTTACCTTTGCCTCGGCAGGCAACGGTTCGCCTACTCACCTTGCGGGCGAACTACTCAATAACCTGACAGGCATCAAACTCGTGCATGTGCCGTATAAAGGCAGTCCGCAAGCGCAGGCCGATCTGATCGGGGGGCAGATTCAGGTTCAGTTCGACGTCATAGCCACGTCTATGCCGCAAATAAAAGCGGGTAGGACTCGCGCACTTGCAGTTTCGAGTTTGAAGCGCTCAACAATCCTGCCCGAAATGCCGACCATCGCCGAGACCGTGCCAAGCTTCAATATAGTTGGTTGGCAGGGCTTCCTGGTCCCGGCGGGCACACAGGGCGGAATCATTCAACGGCTGCATCGCGAATTGGTTGCGGTATTCGCCTTGCCGGAAATCCGTCAACGCATGTTCGAACTGGGCTACGAAACGGTGGCAAGTTCGCCTCGGGAGTTTGCTGAGTTCATGCGCGCAGACACGGCTCAGTTTGCGAAAATCATTGCCGGTACCGGACTCCGCCCCGAATGAGTTATAGGTACGAACGGCGGTCTAAAACTTGATAACAAGAACTCTATTTTGGTGCGGGCGGCTAGGGTGAACGAGTAAGTTGGGTCGCGTTGCGCGAGGCCGGTTCGTGCCTGAAGGACGTAGTACGGGTGACCTACGTGCTGCCCAACGGTAATGAGTTTGAACAATGCTGGCCGGTGCTGTGCAAATACTTTGGCGAAATACGCCCCTCCGCAATGATGATTTCGGCAGGCCTGGCGGATCCGCGCATGAAAATCGAGATAGAGGTTACGGCGTTAAAACACGCGTAGCGCAGATGGGGCCAGGCAGCATAGCCGCGCTAAATAAATCCCTGTTTTCCTGCCACGCTCTACTGCGGCTTGAACCCCAGCGTGGCAGCCAGTTTATGCGTTGCGATGATTTCTTTTTGCACCAGGCGCGTGAACTCGTCCGGCTTTAGCGGATACGGTTCAAAACCCACTTCGTCAAAGCGCGCTAGCACATCGGGCGCCGCGACGGCTTTGGCAATTTCGGCCTGCATGCGGTTCACCAGTTCCGCCGGTGTCGCGGCAGGAAACCAGAAGGCGAACCAGGAATAAAACTCGTAATCCTTGATGCCGGCCTCGGCGATGGTGGGCACCTCCGGCATCTGCTTCCAGCGTTTCGCGCCGCTTATGCCGAGCGCCTTGATCTTGCCCTGTTGCGCCATGCCGATGGCGTTGGACGAGGTGAGAAAGGCCAACTCGATATGTCCGCCGGCCAGATCGATCACCACTTGGCCGATACCCTTATACAGCACTGGGGTCATGCGGATTTTGGCGTATGCATTGAATTGCTCCATTGCCACGTGCAGCACGCCGCCATGGCCCGAATTTCCATAGTTCAGCAGCCCCGGTTTTTTCTTCGCCAGCGCCACCAGTTCGGCCACCGAGTTCACCGGTACTGACGGATGCACGCCCAGCACGTAGCCCACCGTGCGCGCCGCCGGTGTGATGGCGGTGAAGTCGCGCACCGAATCGTACGGCAGCTTGTTGAATGCCTGCATCAACGCGTGCGCGCTGGAAAAATGCAGCATGGTGTGCCCGTCCGGCGGCGCTTTCACCACGATCTCGGTGCCGATGACGCCGCCCGCGCCGGCGCGATTATCGATGTAAACATTCTGGCCCCAGGTCGCTTGCAGCTTTTGTCCGACCAGCCGGCCAATCATATCCAGCGGCCCGCCTGCAACCACCGGCACTACGATCCGGATCGGGCGGGTCGGATAGTCGCCGGGCGCGCGTTGCGCCAGCGCCGCGTTGGCTGCGGCGGCGCACAGCAGAATCGCGAAGATATTGTGTAGGACATGGCCTTTCATGACGGGTCTCCAGTAAAGCGGTTTAGCGGATTCAAGTACGAAGCGCAACTTTGATTAACCGAAGGTAAGGAGGCTGAGGATGTATAGCATCCAAGGCTTCTAGACCTGCAAGTCAAAGTTGCCCATGAAATACAAATACCTCAGCCAAGTTGAAAGATATCAGATCGCCAGCCTCATGAAAGCCCAGCACACCATCACGCAAATTGCACAACT
>SYEN01000098.1 GCA_005800795.1 Burkholderiales bacterium
ATATGTGGCGCAGCGCGATGCGCATTTCGCTCATACCCATGGCTCTGGCCGCCTCAACAAACGGCATTTCGCGCAGCGACAGGGTACTGGCGCGGATCACACGGGCGATGCTGGGCAGTTTCGGGATGGCTATGGCGATGATGGTGTTGGTAAGCGACGGTCCCAAAGCGGCAGCCATGGCCATCGCGAGAATCAGCGTTGGCAGTGCCTGCAGCATATCAATCACGCGTTGGGTGGTGAGATCCACCCAACCGCCGAGATAGCCCGAAGCCAAGCCGATTAACACACCGAATAAAACGCCCAGCAGTGTTGCCCCAAAAGCTACGGCCAATGACGTGCGTGCGCCGTAAACCACGCGGCTGAATAGATCACGGCCCATAAAATCCGTACCCATCAGGTACGCCGTCGTTGGCTTGGCCAGTGATATCGAAGGGTTGGTGGCGAGCGGATCATGTGAGGTGATGTACGGCGCAAACACCGCTACCAGAATAAACGCGAGCACAATAGCCAGACCGACACCGCCCAAGGGATAACGCTTGGCGAGAAACAATGCCATCCCCCAACGCGATTTGACGTTGGCACCGGCCTTAGCCAGTTCCGCGTCGAAGCTGCCGGTGGAAACCGTGGTACCGAACTCATCCTTGCTGCTGATGGCCCCGGCATTGGTATAGCCTGGCGGTGGACTCATGGCGGACTCCGTTCGTAGACGCGATCAGTCGGAATACTTGATACGCGGGTCAATTACCGCGTACAGCATGTCGACAATGAAATTGGTAATCACCACGGCAAAGGCACTGAACAGCACCAGGTTTTGTACGATGGGGTAATCGCGCCAGCGGATCGACTCAACGAGGTAACGCCCAATGCCGGGAATGTTGAATACGGTTTCGATCACCACCAGTCCACCCAGCAAATGCGACGCCTCAATACCGAGCAGCGTGATGACTGGCAAAATCGCATTCTTCAACGCGTGGTGATAGTTGATGGTCTTCTCCGATGCCCCCTTGGCACGCGCAGTGCGAATGTAATCCTGACGCAGTACTTCGAGCATCGACGAACGCGTCAAACGTACGATCAGTGCCGAGCTGCGAAAACCAACCACCAGTGCAGGAATGGCAAGCAACGCAAGCTCGTGCCAAATCCCGCGTGGCTCGCTCGAGTAAATCGGTATGGCGCCAAACACATGTACTGCAAACATCAGCACCAGCAGGCCGCACCAGAACGACGGCAGCGACAGGGCACTGAGCGTCACCACGCGCAGGGTGTTGTCGACAAAGCCGTTCTGTTTGACAGCGCTCCACACCCCCAACGGTATTCCAAAGAGCACAGTAAAAAACAGGGTGAGGAAACCCAGCTTCAGCGTGACCGGCAACCGTGAGAGAATTTCCGACGAGGCGGGCCGCTCACTCATGTAAGAAAAACCGAAATCACCTTTGAGCAAGCCGCCGATCCAGCCGAAATACTGTTGCACCAGCGGTTTGTCGATTCCGAGCTCAGCTTCGATCTTCGCCTTTTGCACCTGATCGATATAGCCCGACGATTCGAACAGAATGTCGGCAATATTGCCGGGTACCACCCGCATCAGCCCGAATATGAGTATCGATACGCCGAGAAGTGTCACGAAAAACAGCGCCGTGCGCCTGACCAGATAGATCCCCATTCCCTTCTCCTCGCTTCGTGGCGCGTTATCGCGCCAGAAAATCCCACACCTGATGAAAGCGAACGCTAAGGTCGCGAAACCGAATACCAAAGCCGGTTCGACTATTCGATTACCAACGCGATATATGCCAGCGCTCCACCGTCACCGCTGCCTCTTGTATTTGTGAACAGTTCCCGCGCACTGATTGCAATGCAGGAACCGTGGATCAATGGGTAGTCTGGGGCTGCACGGCGTTACACAGATAATGGGGAAAGGCCGGTAGCTTGTCAACAAGAGCGCCAACAGCTCACGCGCCGGGCCAAATCTAAATCTAGTATTATCCTCGGTTGATCACACGCCGCGTGTGCATCGCAACATGACGCAACTTTGCCCTATTCCTTCGGACACTCATGGAACTCTTGGAAGCGAATCAGACCATTGCGCGCATCGACGCCAGTGCAGAACACCTATTCACACGATTTGGCGATGGCGGCAATATGCGATGGCGCGTTTTCGGCCCACGCAACGCCCAACCGCCGCTAGTACTGGTTCACGGCGGGCACGGCAGCTGGCTGCACTGGATACGCAACATCGAACCGCTGGCACACTCACACCGGCTATTCGTGCCCGATTTACCAGGCTTTGGAGACTCCGACAGCGCACCGGTAGAAGCCGGTGTGCAATACCTCTCCGATGCCATGATCGCGTCGCTTGATCAATTATTCGGCAGCAGTACCATTGTCAATTTGGCGGGTTTTTCGCTGGGCGGCGTGGTATCGGCGCATGTCGCGGTGCGTCGTGGCGCGGTGCAGAAGTTAGCGCTATTGGGCAGCCCCGGCAGTGAAACGCCTCATCGCCGCTCGGGCGAGATGATGCGCTGGCGTGATGCAGACGGGGCGGCACAGGAAGCTGCACTACGCCACAATCTGCTCAGGCACATGATGCGCTTTGAGAAAAATGCCGATGCGCTAGCGTATCGCGCTTATGCTGATCCGGTTAAGGCCACACGATTTCGTTCCAGCGGCATCGGCGGAGCCATCCCGTTGCGGGAGATTCTGCAACCCTATACCGCGCCGATACTGTTTCTTTACGGCGAACACGACGTGATTTGCACGCCTGTATTGGCACGAACCCGCTTATCGAATGCAGACTTGCAACGCGAGTGCAGGGTCATCCCTGAAAGTGGGCATTGGGTGCCGTTTGAGCGCGCAGACGCAGTAAATGATGCACTGGTGCGGTGGTGCGGTGGTTCGATACCGACGCTTCTGCTACGGTTTTCGCGGGAGCGAGCACGCCCGCGTGACATTGCGGTCTCGTAGCTGCGTGCTGGCCAAGTTTAAGAAAACAAGGGCCAGTGGCCACCTCACCGAAAAACGTAACTATTTGATTTAATTGATATTTTTTATCATCAAATCGGTGTCATGCAAGGGGCTGACGCGCCGCGCCAGCCTTGCCACCAAGATTACGCGTTGCCCTGCAAGTAACCGTCGGGATTACGCGTAAATTTATTGCGGCACTCCAGCGTGTCAAAGTAATACCACGTACCGTCGTGAAACTGCCGCGTGCCCATGGCCGGATCGACTTCTTTTGCGCCACCGGACGTCATGCCGGTTTGCGCCTTTGCCGCATCTTCATTCACGTCGCCTTTGCAGACGGGACATTTTGCCATGTTCTAACTCCTGTTCGTAATTAGCTGTAGTAGATTTGACTGTTCAATTGCCGCACGGGCACTGCGATTACGCAGTCGCAGCGGCGGGCAGCGGACGACCAAGGGTAACTTCACCCGGATAGTCGATCAGCAAATGCGCGATACGCGCACGATGCTCATAAGCGGTACCCATGCGCATGGTCCACGCCGAAACGCGGCGGAACCACAGTTGCAAATCGAATTCCATCATGAAACCGATGCCGCCGTGGATGCTTTGCGACTGACGCACTGCCGCTTCGCATTTTTCGTTGCAGAAGGATTTCGCCTGCGACACTTCCATTTTCGCGGGCAAGCCCTGATCAATTTTCCAGAGCGCTTCAAACGTCAGCATTTCGCCACCGTCCACCCACATCTGCATGTCGGCGCAGTTATGTTGCACGGACTGGAATGCGCCAATAGGCTGGCCGAACGCGGTGCGGAACTTTGCGTATTCGATGGCCATTTCGATGTCCTTGCGCGCGGCGCCAACCATCTGCGCACACAGCAGCGCGGTGCCACGGTCGAGCATGCGTTCGACGATAGGCCATCCCCCGCCCACCGCGCCGATAACGTTCGCCTTGGGTACTTTCACACCTTTGAACACCACTTCGGATTGCTTGTCTTTTGCTAGTGTGATCAGCACCGTGTGGCTGATACCGGCGGACTTGGCATCGACAATGAACAGCGAAAGTCCCTTTTCGCCTTTGGAACCCGCCGTGGTGCGCGCCACCACCAGGCAATAATCTGCAGCGGGAAAGTTATCGACAAAGAGCTTCGTGCCGTCGAGCACGAAGTTATCGCCGTCGGCCTTGGCACTCATTTGTACGGCGTCCGGCAGAAAACGCGGATCCTTTTCGGTGAAAGCCCAAGTCCATACCGATTTGCCCGCAACCACATCGGGCAGATACTTTTCCTGCTGTTGTTCTGTGCCATCCCTGGCAACCGCCAGGGTAGCCACTGCCGTACTGTGCAGGGGAATCGGCGCAATCGCGCGCCCCACTTCGCGCATCACCAAACCCAAGAACACCAGCGACATGTTGGAGCCGCCCACCTTTTCCGGCATGCACATGCCCTGCCAGCCAAGTTCAGCCACCTTGGCCCACAGTTCCTTCGAATAACCTACTGCGTCGACTTCCATCGCCCGCACCAGCTTGGTGGGACACTCGTTGGTCAAAAACTCGCGTGCGCTATCGACGATCAGATTCTCGTCATCATTTAACAATATGTCCATTTACTTGGCCTCCCCTGTTTTCGATCTGCGCGACGACGGCAGCTCAAGGCCGCGCTTCGCCACTTGATCCCGCATCACTTGCACGCTGCCGTGATTGATGCCCGATTGAAACGATCCCATCACGTTGTGCCCGAATACACCATCCATCAGCGCATGCTTGGACGTGCGCAACAGCGTCGCGTACGGCCCCAGCATTTGCGTGATCGATTCGGTTACGCGCACGCCGTGCTCCGGCGCCCACACCTTCTCCGCAGAACCTTCATAGGTAAACTTGCCGCCGCGCTCGACGATCGACATACTGCGCATAGTCATCAAGCGGCACACCTGCGCTTCAATCCACATCTCCGCGATCTTGTCGCGGATGGCCGGACTCTTGCCCGGCTCGAAGCCGTCGAATGTGTTGCTCTTGACGAAATTCACGATATCTTCATCGCGGCGCACTGAAATCAGGTAACGCGACGCACCGACGCGGTCAAGGTTCAGACCCATCGAACCCACGCGCCAGCCCTTGTTCTCTTCGCCCAGCAGGCACGATTTGTGAATCCGTACACCATCGAAGAACGTTTCGTTGGTACGCCCATTGCCGTAGGTGGTTCCCACCGGCGCCGTAGGATTATTCTGGATGGTCCACAATGGACGCACGGTGATACCCGGCGTATCCATCGGGAACAGGAAAATCGAAATCCCTTCGTGCTTGGGCGCGTTGCGATCGGTACGCGCCATCAGATAAATGTGCGTAGCAAAGTGCGCCGCGCTGGTATACATCTTCTGACCGTTGATCACGTAGTCATCGCCGTCTTTCACCGCGCTGCAGCGAAGGTTGGCGAGATCCGCACCCGCGTGAGGCTCAGTGAACCCCAGCGCAAAAGTGATTTCACGCTTGATCAGGCCGGGGATGTAGTGCAGCTTTTGTTCCTCGGTGCCCGCCGCCATGATCGCCGGTGCCCCGCTGCCGCCGAGCGAAATGTTGATGCCCGCGCGCGTGAACTCTTCCTCGACGATGTATTGCGTGAGCCGATCGCCCCCTTGTCCGCCATACTTTTTCGGATAAGTAATGCCCAGCCAGCCGCGATCGTAGATTTTCTTGTAAAGCGCCGCGGCCTTCGGGCTCATGCCGCGTGGACGATCCGGCGTGGTCGAGGCCTCTGCATCGGTTTCATGCAAAAGCTCGGGCGTGACATTCTGCTTGATAAAACCGCGAACCTCTTCTCTTAACTTTTCCTGCTCGGCGGTGTATGCGAAATCCATGGCTGTTCCTTCCTTTCTGCGATGCTGCCTTACCGCTACGGGTTCAAAAACTAACTCTACCTAAGTATTTGATTTTATTTAATTATTTAATACGCTGATGGTGATGCCCAGACACGTGCCATCCGCCACTATCACAAGATACCCAGTTTCTCCCGGTAATCTGGCTCCCAGTACGCCAGTCTGCCGATTTCCACGCGTTTATCCATACCCATCATCGGGAATTCGCGCGGCTTGGTGGGCTTGCCTTCGACAGCCAGTTTTTCCGCGTGCAGCGCCGCGATGCGCGCTTCATCATAGCCCAAGACGTCACGCATAACTTCCGTGTTGTGCTGGCCATACGCCGGCGCCGGCCCCTTGATGGCCAATGGAATTTTACTGAAATTCCACGGGCGCCCGAGTAACGGACGATACGGCCCCATTTCGCGCTCTGGCGGGAACGCGACCTTTTCAATCAGGCCGCGTGCCTTCAACTGCGCATTGAAGTGCAGATCACGCCCATCAAGAACGGCGCCGGCAGGCACACCCGCCACCTGCAAACGCTCCATGGCTTCGATCTTGGATAGCGGCGATGTCCATTGCGTAATCATCGCGTCAATGGCGTCATGATGCTCGCGCCGGCCGGCTTCCGAGGCATAACGCGCGTCTCCAGCCATTTCCGGTTTGCCCATCACATTGCACAACGCGCGCCATTCTTCATCGTCTCGCACGCTCAGTGAGCACCACGCGTCCTTACCCGCACAACGGTAGGTGCCTTGCGGCGCGTATTGACGGTGACGATTGCCGATGCGTTCGCCCCGGGCGCCGTTGGCGATGTTGTCCATTACAAATTCGCTGACGTTGTAGCAGCCGAGCTGATACATGCCGATGTCGGCCCACAAGCCTTGGCCAAAACGCCGGCGATAACGCAAGCCCAGCATCGCCGCCATGCAGATGGTCCATGCGGCTAGAAAATCGACGTAAGACTGCCCTGCCTTGGAAGGCTCGCCCCCCCTGTAACCGGTCACAGCAGCGAGGCCATGCGTCGCTTCCTGTGTGGTGGCCTGCGCGGGATACGCCGAGTAAGGTCCACCACGACCATAGCCCGTATTCGACACCATGATGATGCCGGGATTGAGCTTTTTGAGATTCGGGTAATCGAGACCCCAGCCGCGCATCACACGCGGCGTGAAGTTTTCGACGAGAACGTCACTCTTCTTGAGCAAATCAACGAAAACATCGCGGCCTTCCTTGCGCGTCAAGTCGAGCACCAGCGACTTCTTGCCGCGATTCACCAGATTGTAAGCACTCATACGATTCCACGGATCATCCCGGGGCTCGTTCTCGGGCAGCAAACCTGAGAACGCACCGCCGCGCGTGAAATCAGGCCGCGTCGGCCCTTCAACTTTGATGACTTCTGCGCCGAGGTCACCCAGCAAGCCGGTCGAATACGGCCCCGCAAACACATAGCTGCTGTCAATGACGCGTATGCCTTCAAGAGGCTTTTTACTCATGCGAATCATCGGACGAAACCCGTGCGAGCAATACAGAATAAGGAGAAGAAACAGCGCTTCATGAATGCGAATGGAGGAACTGAAAATTTACCGCTAGAAACCGGTGAATTTTAACTCTGATTATTTAACTTTGCTTCAAATAACACCCTTCGCTGCGAGAGCCGCCACGCGGTCTGAATCCATACCCAGCATTTCGACGAAAACTTCGCTGTTGTGCTGGCCCAGCAGCGGCGAGGCTCGTCTATAGACCGCGGGCGCATCCGGCATGCTCCATAACCGGAACGGCACTTTGATCTTGCCCATCACCGGATGATCCACTTCCTGAAAATACTCACGCGCATCCAGATGCGGGCAGTTCGCCAGGTCTTTCGGCTCCTGCACTATACCGAACAGCATATGGTACTTTTCTGATGCCGTGAGGAACAACTCCTGCATGGTGCGATCCTTGGTGGCATCAAGCACAATGCGATCAAGGTCTATGCCATGCAGCGCACGCCCTGCCACGGTGGCAAACCGTTCTTCCTTAAGCTGCTCGGAACCAAAGAATTCAATGATGTCACTCCACTCGGCGCCACCCCCTGTTTGCCAGATGAAGTAGCCGTCTTTGCATTCCTGTACTTGTCCATAGTTGCTGCCGCTGGGCCGGCGCCGACCCTGCACCGCGCCCACCCACCCATACATGGGCTGGTGTATCACCAGGGTCGAGGTCACCACATCCTGCAGCGAAACATCCACGTGCTGCCCTTCGCCAAGCATATCGCGCGCAGTAATTGCCGCGAGCGTACCCACCGTGCCGGCAAGCCCACCTTCGTATTGCGACTGCATGCCACCATGCTTGAGCGGCTCGCTATCCGCAAGGCCGCTGATGCTCATGATGCCGCTTAGCGCATAGGTTACGATTTCTTCGTTTTTGTAATCTTTGTATGGTCCGGTCTGGCCGAACGGCGTGATCGAAACCATGATCAAACCGGGATTGCCGCGGGACAGCGTCTCGTAACCGAGCCCCAAGGACGCCAGATAGCCTGGTTTGTAGCTTTCGATGATAACGTCCGCTTTTAGCGCCATTTGCCGCAGCAGGTCGCGGCCCTCGGCATCATCAAAGTTGACTTTGACGCCGCGCTTGTTGAGATTCGCCAGCAAGTAGACCAGACTCTTCTCTGGATGCGACTCTTTACCGAAAAACGGTGCCATGCCACGCGAGGCATCACCCGACAAGGGTTCGACCTTCACCACATCCGCACCGAAATCGGCCAATATCTTCGCGCAGATGGGGCCGGCAAGACCCTGACTCAGGTCGAGCACTTTCAGATCGTCGAGCGTGGCAGGCAACATGTTTCGTACAATGGTCTTATTTCGATTTTGTGACGCACAATCCCGGCTGACTTGCCGAACGTCTGGCGCAGCTCAAGGCTTGAAGCAGCGCAGATTAGTCCGGATTGCAGACCCGCGTTGCAAGTTTGCTATTTACATAGACGATATCATAGGTTGGGACAAAAAGGTTGGCATGCACGATTCAGCGGATTGCCCGATGTGGAATTCCGGATCGCACCCAATCCCTATCGGCTTGCCAACGAAAAGCGTCTGGTAGTAGACTAAGTTTGCAAGTAACGTAATTCTGTTAGTACGTAATTAATGTAGTAGCCTGCTCTGTCAGATTCTTGGCGCACAGCAGCTACCGAAACCCCATCTAACGCAGTATCGTTCCAAAACTAAATCTCACTCGGCGAACGCCGCATCTCAAGGAGGCACTTATGGCTGGATTTCCAAAAATCGTCTTTACCGAAGAAGTGATGCGTGAAGGCATGCAAATTGAAAGCGCCGCGATTCCCGTAGAGGATAAAGTCGAATTGCTCAACGCGCTGTCCCAGACCGGACTCAAAAACATCGTGGCGGGTTCGTTTGTAAGCCCGAAGTACACGCCGCAGATGAAAAAGATTGAAGAAGTATTGATCAATTTCAAGCCGCAACCGGGCGTGAACTATCTTGCCATGATCCCGAACCAGCGCGGGATGGAGCGTGCCAAAGAGTTTTCGCCGCCGCTCACGCTGCAACGTGGCAAAGGCCTGCCGCGCACCAGTTGCCATCAATGCGACGTATTCACGCGCCGCAACTACAACAAGTCGCAAATGAAGGAAATGGCAGGCTGGACGACAACCATCGCGGATGCCAAAGCGAGCGGCGCAACCGAAGCGGGCATCGGCACCAACGCCACGTTCGGTTCCAACTTCCTGGGCGATTTTTCCGTTGACCTGACGATGAAATTTTTGACCAAGCAACATGAGCTGTGGGATGCCGCCGGCATCAAGGTCACGCAAGTTAGCGTCGGCGATCCGATGGGCTGGGTGCACCCGTCCAAGGTTGAGGAAATCTTTACCCGCGTGAAAAAAATGTGGCCGGATGTGGTGGATTTCCGCGCCCACCTGCACAACGCGCGCGGCATGGCCATCACCGCGACCTATGCCGCGATCAAGACGCTGGACGAACGCGACACACTACATGTGGAAGGCACGCTCGGCGGTATCGGTGGTTGCCCGTACTGCGGCTGCGGCCAGGCGACTGGCATGATGCCGACCGAAGACTTCATGCACATGCTCGAAGGCATGGGTATCGAGACCGGTGTCAACCTGGACAAGCTGATAGAGTGCGTGTGGCTGCTTGAACGCATCCTCGGCCGCCAGACATGGGGCCATGTGTCCCGTGCGGGCCCGCGTCCGATGGAAAAAGCGCGCCTATTCGACGCCAACGCGCCATTCGTGGAAACGCTGGAACAGGCCAAGCACTTCATGCTCGGACCCAAACTTTACGAAGGCGGCATTTCGCCCTGGGCCGAACCCATAGTCAGCCCGTACCTTGAGCGCATGCAAAAGGGTCTGCCGGCATTTGAACTGAATGGCAATTGGCCGTGGAACGAAGCCTTCTTCCCCAAAGTTGAAGATTTGCGCGCAGCTGGTGTGATTGATGGCTCCAAGAAAGTCGCCGCATGAGCAACGCACCGGCATCAACCGAAAGCGCCTTGACCCCAGCGGTCAAGGCGATGGTCGGCGTTTCCGCCGAGAAAGTCGAAGCCAGTTTCGAATGGGGTATTGAACGTGAAGGTCTGCGCATTTTTACGCAGGCCATCATGGACCCCGATCCCCGCTACTGGGACGAAGCCTTTGCCAAGTCCACCAAATTCGGCGCCATCATCACGCCGCCGATTTACTGCACCTATATCGGCCGGCGCCAGCGTCCGGGCGCCGAAGACCCGGTCACTCGCGCCTTCAAGGAAAATCCCAATTCCGACGGCATTGGCGGGGTGCGCACAGGTGAAGGCAAAGGCAGTCTGCCACTGGTACCCACGCACTTATTGCGCATACTCAACGCAGGTAATGAAATCGAACTGCGCCAGTATCCGAAAATCGGCGACCGCATTTATTCGCAGGCAAAATACGCCGACATCAAGGAACGCGTGCAAAAAGACGGTTCACGCATGCTGGTCGTCACTACCGAAACCCTTTACACCAACCAGAACGGCGAATTGCTCTGCATATTGCGGGCATCCCAGATTCGGCGCTGAGGATACGTGATGACAACTGCACAAGAGTTACGCGATAAAAAGCAAACCTACTGGGACGACGTCGCGGTCGGACACCAGTTTCCACCGCTGGTTATCGGCCCAATGACGCCCACGCACCTGTTCCGCTGGAGCGCGGCCATCGAAAACTGGCACCGCATCCATTACGATCAAAGCTTTGCCATCTACCACGAAGGTCTGCCAAACATTCTCGGCCAGGGCTCTTGGAAACAAAGCATACTGCCGCGTTACCTGAAAGACCTGTGCCTGCCGGATGGTTGGCCATGGAAGGTAACGTTTCAGCACCGCGCGATGATCGTGCCGGGCGACACCATCACGGTGTGGGCGACGGTCACCAAGAAATACGAAGAAGAAGGACTCGGTTTTCTCGAATGCGATGTCGGCATGCGCCTGCAATACGACGCGGAAAGCTGTCCCGGCAGGGCAACCTTGGTGTTGCCGATCAAAGGCGGCAAGCCGATTCCGTATCCGTTCGTTCCCCCGAAGAAACTCGTAAGCTAAGCCAGAGAGGACACAGCATGGCACGTTGGATTGCTATAGGAAAAGCACCGGGCTGGGACGATCTGGCAAAGTTCACCCAGGAAAACAAAGACACGGCTCAATGGCGCATTGATCCGAAATGCACCGTAACCAGCGTGTATGCGCTGGGTGATGGTCGCATGATCGCGGAGTATCACGGCCCCACCGTCGCCGAATTCGAAACCTGGTTGAAAAACAAGGGCTGGAGCGTTGACAGTCTGGCGGCGATCAAGCACATCGCGAAAACCGGCGAAATCTGGAAAGTAGTCTAGGCTGCCGGCCATCCGCATCAAACCGTTGCTGCGGATTTTTTTGTAAGTATCTGTTTTTATTGATTTTTTTCGTGATGTTTGCGTGACGCTGGTGTGATACTGGGCTGTCGCGCGCGATTGCCGTGGCCGGTGGTTGTCGTCCACGGCATTGTCGTTCATGGCACCCCAAACTATTGATCCTGTTGAAAGAGGAAGGGCATTGACTATGCAACAGCCGTGGCTGCCGGAGAAGTGGGACAAGGAAGCGGAAATCGTCATCGTCGGCTTTGGCGGCGCTGGGGCGGCCGCTGCGATCACCGCCAGCGACATGGGCGCGAAGGTGCTGATGCTGGAAAAAGCGCCCGAAGGCGAGGAAGGCGGCAACACGCGTATTGCCGGTCAGGGGTATCTGCAAATTTACGATACCGACAAGGCATCCACTTACCTCAACGCACTGTGCGGAAAGTTTCCCGTGCCGCGAGCCATGGTGAGCGCATGGGCCAATGAAGTCAAAGGCAATAACGATTGGGCCAATAGCATCGGCGGCGACCCGCAGGAACACCAGCATCAACCGGAAGGCATTGAGTTTCCCGAATTGCCTGGCGCCGATTGCGCACACAAGTTTCACGACGGCCCCGTGCTCGGTTATTCGAATACCTGGAAGTTTTACGAAGCCTCCGTCAAAAAACGTCCAGTGGAAATTTTGTTTGAAACACCCGGCGTCTCGTTGATACAGAACGGCATCACCAAAGAAATTCTCGGCGTGCGTGCCGAACACAAGGGCAAACCACTCTACGTCAAAGCCAGAAAAGCGGTGCTGCTCACCTGTGGCGGCTTTGAAAACAATCAGGACATGATTCGCAACTATCTGCCGGGTCTGCCCTATTGCTACACCAACGGCACACCACACAACACCGGCGACGGCATCAACATGGCGCTCGCGGTGGGCGCTGATTTGTGGCACATGAACAATTACGCCGGCCCGTCGATGGCGTTGAAAGTGCCTGAATACAAAACCACGTTCTCGATGGCCGCGCTGCATTTCAGTCACATTCAAAAGGGCGGCATGATCGTCGTCGGCCCGGATGGCACACGCTTCGTCGACGAAAAATTCAAGACCCGCCACGGCAAAATTCCGCGCAACGGCATCTGGGGCCCTGCGCCCACGCCCTGCCCCATGCACATGGTGTTCGATCACGCGCTGTTCACTGCAGGGCCGCTGTACGACAAAAAACCGGTGAGCGGCTGGGGGCGCATCATCGAACGCTACGACTGGAGCGACGACAATGCGGCGGAACTCAAACGCGGCTGGGTCAAGCAGGGCGAAACCGTCGCCGCGTTGGCCAGGAACATCGGTGTCGATGCCACAGCGCTGGAAAAAACCGTGGCACGCTGGAACAAGCACTGCGAAAGCGGCACCGATGCCGACTTCGGCCGCAACAAAATGCTTTTCCCGATCGGCAAAGGGCCTTACTACGCGATTGAACTGGCCCCGTCGATGCTCAACACACAAGGCGGCCCGCGCCGCAACGAGCGCGCGCAAATCGTGCAGCCGGACGACACGCCGATCCCGCGCCTCTACAGCGCCGGTGAAATGGGCTCGATCTACAGCTACCTCTATCAGGGCACCGGCAATATTGGCGAGGCCTTCGCGTTTGGCCGTATCAGTGCACGCAACGCAGTGGCCGAATCACCATGGGATGCCAAGTAAAAAATTCAATAAAAACAAATACTTACGAAAATATTACGGCTCAGCTTTGATATTCGCCGCCTTGATGATTTTGGCGTAGCGCGCCATATCGTCCCTGATCAGCGCGTCGACTTGCCCGGTTGTCGATATCAGCGGTTCGGATGCCTGCTTGATCAGATAGTCGCGCGATTCAGGCAACTGCAGTATTGCCCCGACTTCTTTCGACAATTTCTCGATTGCGAATTTTGGCGTGCCTGCCGGTACAACAATACCGAACCACCCGTCGGCGCGAAACCCGGGTAGCCCCGCTTCCGCAAACGTCGGAATCTCACGCAACGCCGGAGCACGGCCATTGCCGGAAATAGCCAGCGGCTTCATTCTGCCGCTGGCGATGTAACTGATCACCGTGATCGGCACCTGGAACGACAGATCGACACGCCCGCTGATCAAATCGGTCACCAGCACACCCGATCCTTTGTACGGGATGTGGTTCATTTTCGTGCCTACCATCAGGTTGAACTGTTCGGCGGACAAATGGGTGTTGGCGCCTACGCCAGATGAGGCAAAACTCAGTTGCCCCGCTTTGGATTTGGCGTAGGCAATAAACTCCTGTAGGTTGTTCACAGGCATGGCAGGCGTCACGACCAGCACAAAGCGCGCCGTGGCGATGGTGGCCACACCCGTAAAATCGCGCAGCGTGTTATACGGCATTCGGGTAAACAGACTGGGCGTGCTCAGAAACGCCGAAGACGCGAGCAAAAGGGTATGGCCATCCGGCGGCGCCTTGGCCACCAGTTCCGTGCCGATTATCGTACTGCCGCCCGGACGGTTGTCCACTACCACCGTGTGCGGCCAGCGATCAGAGAGCTTGTTGGCAATGAAGCGTGCCATTGGATCGGTGCTGCCGCCAGGCGGATAGGGCACGATAAAGCGTATCGGCCGCGCCGGATAGTTCTGCTGCGCCATCGCCGCGCTGGTGACCGCCAGCCACACAGCCGCCAGCACGACATTCATCCACGCCTTCAATACCCTTTGCATGATCCCTCCATCGACATTGATTGATCTGCCTGAGCGGCAGGCAACGCAACGGGCCATGGCCGCAACAACGGCATCCCGTGTAGCGCCATGGAGTATAGTCCATGCGTACGGGAGCTCGCCCGCTGCCGCATTTTCTCTTTCCCCATTCGCTGCCAAAGGATCCGAACATGGCCACTGCCTCGTTGCATTTGCTCACCGTCGAAGACGGTATCGCGCGGGTTACACTGAACCGCCCTGCCGCGCTCAATTCGATTAACCGCGCGCTGCGTCTGGAACTGCTTGCCCTGTGGCCCGAACTCGATGAGCGCAAGGACGTCAAGGTTATCGTCCTCACCGGCTCGGGAGACAAGGCCTTCTGCACCGGCGCGGATCTGAAAGAGCGTTCCACCCGCAGCACGGAGGAAATGGTACACGACCGCCATTACCTGACCTCGAAATCCACCAATGCACTCGCCAGCGTCAGCAAGCCGGTCATCGCTGCGATCAAGGGCTATTGCATGGCGGGCGGTTTCGAGATGGTGCTTCAATGCGACATTTCGATTGCCGCCGACAATTCAATTTTCAGTCTGCCCGAATGCACGCATGGATTTTTCCCCGGCGGCGGCGCATGCCAGCGGCTGCCAAAACTCGTCGGCTATCAACTGGCGAGGGAACTCATCTTCACCGGGCGGCGCTGGGACGCACAGGAAGCCAAGGCGCTCGGTCTCATCAACAGAATCGTGCCGGCGGATAAAGTGATGCCCGAAGCCATGGCGATGGCAAAAAAATCGCGTCGTATCCCTCCATCGGTGTTATTCAGGCGAAGCGGGCGCTGAATCAATCGATGGAAGTCGGCCTGTCTGCGGGACTCAAATATGATGTCGAAGCCTGGGTTGGCTGCATGCACTCGGACGAGTGGAAAGAAAAACTCGGCGGTTTTGTACGCAAGGAACGCAAGTCTTGAGTGACGCGCGGTGCGCCGCCACGATGTCGGCATCAGTGCGTGGACTAACTTAGGGTGATATTTTTTAAGTATTTGTTTTTAAACAATTATTTTTGAATAATCGGTTCTACTTATCTGCCCCGCCACACATTGACGCTCGCAAAATTCGTGTGGCATGATGCCCTTGCTTTAGCGTCCTGAGTCATTCAATGCGGGTAGCCGATTCGCCGGCCACCATGCTGATCGACCGTATACCGTTTACCAACACCGCAGCATTCACTCACCAACCTTGAAGGGAGTCAATATGGGAGCCACCGAAACTCTGGCGCGCTGGATTGTCGCCACCAAGTACGACGATTTACCTGCAAAAACCGTTGAGCAGGCCAAGAAATCCATCCTTGATTACATCGGCACTGCAACCTACGGCACAAACACACAGCTCGGTAAAATCATCCTCGAGTTTACACGCGAGCAAGGCGGCAATCCGCAGGCGCGCGTGATCGCGACCAACATCAAAACCGCCGCAACGGCAGCCGCGTTTGCTAATGGCACAACCGGCCATGCCGAAGACTTTGACGATCTGGGGGGTGTTGGCGGCCACCCTGCAACGGTGTTGACCCCCACCGTACTGGCGCTTGGCGATGAATTGCATCTTTCCGGCAAAGAAATTCTCACCGCGTGGGTGATCGGCTATGAAATCGGCACGCGCCTTTCCGCCAACATTCACACCGACCGCGATTGGCACCCCACCGCCATCTACGGCACCATGGGTGCAGCGGCAGCCGCGAGCAAACTGTTAAAGCTTGATGTCACCAGCACGCGCATGGCGCTGGGCATTGCAGGTTCTGAAGCGGCCGGCCTGCGCCGCAATTTCGGCACCATGACCAAGCCTTTCCATCCCGGACAAGTCGCGCGCAACGGCATCATTGCCGCCAAGCTCGCCGCCAAGGGCTTTACCGCCGATCCCGACATCATCGAGGGCCGTCAGGGCTACGCCGACAACTTCGGTGGCGCCAAGTGCAATATTCCGATGGTCACCAAGTTTCTCGGCAAGGTTTACTACCTCGAGGAGGAAGGCACGCGCATCAAGCCGTGGCCGTGCTGCGGTGGCAATCACCAGACGCTCACCGGCCTGCTGGCGCTGATCAAGGAGAAAAAAATCAAGGCAGACGATGTCGAATCCGTTGATCATATCGGCCCGAACATTCCGTGTACAGGCGCACTGCTGCGCTCCACCGTGACGCAAGGGCTGGAAGGCAAATTCACGCTGGCCTACAACATCTCCGCCGCGTTGATCGACGGCAAGGTGGATTACAACACCTTCACCGACAAGCGCGCGGCCAAGGGCGACTTGCAGGCTTACATGAAGCGCGTGACCGTCTCGCGCAACAGTGACGTCGCGCTGCGCCGCCCGCACATTGCCGACGGCAATCACGAAGCGCGGCTGGTAATCAAAATGCGCAGCGGTGTAGTTCACGATGTCGTGCTCGGCGTCGCGTATCACCTGACCGGCAAGCAAACAGTCGAAAAATTCCGCATGAACGCGGAAGCCACGCTGGGCCGCGAGCGCGCTGCGCAGACCATCTCACTGGTGCAACGTCTGGAAAAA